>NZ_AUTR01000066.1:0-5260 GCF_000497875.1 Pseudoalteromonas sp. S8-8 | reverse complement strand
GCTGTTGAACAAAGCCGCTACGCGGAGCTAGCAACCTCCAGCATAATTGCCACACTTGTCATTGGGACTTCCCCCTATTCACCGGAGAAAACCAATGACCCCATTAAGACAACGCGTCATAGACGAGATCCGTTTAAGAGGCTACTCACCACGTACCGAAGAATCTTATATAAATGCACTTGCTCAGTTAGCTAATTACTACGATAAATCGCCTGACTTAATTAATAAGGAAGAGCTTGAGGCGTATTTTAGGTATGTAAATCTAAC
Source organism: Pseudoalteromonas sp. S8-8 (assembly GCF_000497875.1). Classification (NCBI taxonomy): domain Bacteria; kingdom Pseudomonadati; phylum Pseudomonadota; class Gammaproteobacteria; order Alteromonadales; family Pseudoalteromonadaceae; genus Pseudoalteromonas; species Pseudoalteromonas sp. S8-8. The sequence goes on along the minus strand of NZ_AUTR01000066.1, from coordinate 4,993 downwards.
ACAGCACTTGTCGCGTGCAACGATTGCAGTAAAACTCAATGCCGTTAATTTTTTATATAAATATGTACTACAGCGCTCATTCAGCATTGATATCGTATTGCCTAAAAAGGCACACACAATACCGATATTATTAACACGAGATGAGGTTCATCGTCTGTTCTTAAATATGGCATCTGCACAGCAAAAAGTCATGCTTTGTATTTGCTATGGGTGTGGGCTCAGAATAAGTGAATTACTGAATTTACGGGTTGTTGATATTGAATTTAGCCAAGACTGCCTATGGGTTAGAGCAGGAAAAGGCAATAAAGACCGTCGTGTCATATTACCTAAAAGTGCAGCAAGGCGGTTAAACGCTTACATAGCAGGCTTTTCCCTTGGCAGTATACTGTTTTGTACCAACTGGGATAAAGAAAAAGCGATTGATGCAAAAACGTTTAGTCGTGGATTAAAACGTGCGGTAACGCGTGCTGAAATTACAAAAAATGTATCCGCGCATAGCTTGCGCCATGCTTATGCTACACATCAAATTGAAGCTGGTATGCCGCTTCATCAGTTACAAAAACAGCTCGGACATACGAGTATTCGTACGACAGAGCGTTATTTGCATTGGTTGCCAGAGATGGCACATAGTAGCCATGATTTAATGGCTGCGTGGGAGGAGGATTAAGATGGCAACAATGCATCATGTCGCGGATGTCTTAGCGCAACACCTCAGTCACTATAAAAAAGTCCATGCATTAACCTATCAACAACAGCGAGTGTGTCAGCATATACAGGACTGTCGAACCGTAAAGTTAGGCGCTCAGCAATGGCAGTGTGATCGCTGCGATCATAATAAAACGGTGTACTGCGCATGCAGAGATAGACACTGTCCGCAGTGCCAAGGGCATGTTAGCGATCAATGGAGTGAACAACAAAGTAAGGATGTCATCAATGCGCCTTATTTTCATCTGGTATTTACACTCCCTCATGAACTAAATGGATTAGCAAGGCAATATCCGCGTGAGATTTACAGCTGTTTATTTCATGCTGTATGGCAAACCCTTAGTCAGTTTGCGCAGCGTAAAAAACAGCTACAAGGCACGTTAGGAATGACTGCGGTCTTACATACATGGGGGCAAAGCCTTGCTCAACATATTCATTTGCACTGTTTAATTCCAGGTGGCGTATTAACATCGTCAGGTGAGTGGCGGGGTGTTAAAAAGCCGTATTTATTTGCAGTAAAAGCCTTAGCAACCGTGTTTAGAGCAAAAATGCTAGCAGCCATTAGGGCGCATAAACTAACGATACCTCAAAACGAATTGTTAATGACAAAATCATGGTGTGTACACAGCAAAGTGAATTTGACCGAAGCGAAAACGGTGTTGAAATACCTTGGACGCTACACACGTAAAGGCATGTTGCATGAAGGACGGCTTAAGCAAGTAACAAAAGATGATGTCACGTTTAGTTATAAAGACTACCGAGACAGCAAAATAAAGCGAATGACATTAACAGGCATAGAATTTATTAGGCGCTATTTACTGCATGTGCTCCCAAGTGGGTTTATGCGAATACGGCACTACGGGTTTTTAGCCAGTGCGTGTAGAGCAAAGAAACGGGGTATTATCAGCGCACAAACAGACAAGCATGAGACTAAAAATAAGGGAAAGTCAGATACAACAGGTGCGATGAGAGTTAATTGGCCGTGCCCATCATGTAAGCAAGGGCAGTTGATAATGAAAAGCCTCTGTATAAAGGATGCAAAAATAGACGGCCTAGCGACGGGAGGCATAATAATGAATAGTGGTTGAGTAGTAAGTCGAACACTTAAAAACAATTCGTTAAATAAGTTGGTGTGACAGAAGATCAGCTTAAATGCGGTGTTGCCTAAAATAAATAAAAAGGATGACAGAAGACAATAAGCAGGCAGAAACGATATAAAAGAACGTAGAAATGTAATTAATAAACAGTAATTAACCCGTTTAGTAGTAAAAGGGTGTCCAATAAAACTGCAATCGACAACTTCCCTAAAAAAGAGAATTCCTATAGCATTAAACATACCAATAAAAACGTTGAGTGAGGAGCATGCTTCGTTCAACAAGGTATTTATACGATACAAACAACGTAACGTATAAATACTAAGACGTTATGTTCTTTATGTGAATTATACTGCAACACTCTAATAGGGCGGGATTTTGGACAACATTTATTACTTGATATTAGGGTTAGTAGCTTTTTTTTCGATTCTATTCTTATTGCCGACTGAAGCAAAAAAGATAAAAAAACAGTTTAAGCGTGAAGTAACAGCGTTAACTGAAAGTATTGATGAAAGAATAGTTAGAATTCAGGGTAAAGCGGTTTTAATAGAAGAATTAACTTCTCCGATTTTTTTAAAGGAAGCTGCAGTAGTCGAAACCAAGTTTTACGAGATGTCAGAATATGCGAAACGTAATACTGGATTTAGTAGTAACAAAGGCGATTGGTCGTTAAAAAATTCGAAAAGCCAAAAAGTAAATTTCTTGCTGCAATGCGGAGGAGAATTCGCACTTATCGATGTCGAACATTGCAAATGGCTACTTACGAAAAATATCGAAACTGTAAACAACTATGGCGATATTGAAGAGCTCTTTTTTAATGGCAAATATAAATATATAGATCTTGCCCCTAGAGTTTTAAAGTTTATTTCGACGTTGGGCTTGAATGCCAAATATTACAAACACAGCATAGACGAAATCATTAAGTTAGACGAATGTGCAATTGAAAATGGCAATCATATTTCAGCCATTGGCAATTGCACATTACGTGATGTTAAGCATTACCCTGAGCTATTTAAATATTTACCAGAATACATAGACAAATTATATATAATTACTGGGACTGAAACAGAGCCAGTATACTTAACTGATGACTTTGGTATTTTATTTGGTTAGTGTCCTGTTGTTTAAAGAACATAACAAGCGCCTAAACTCCGACAATGTAAAGTTGTCATGTTTTTGGCAAACAACGCAAAAAGCCATGCCAACACATTGCGTGTTAGGCGGGCGTTAGATTTCTTTCATCAAATCCACTATCGGTAAACTTTGCAATGTTGAATTTCAGAATTACAAAATACGATCCTAAAAATAGAAATTCCGATGGTCATTACAAAGTTGATGAATGGACGTGTCCATCAGAAGTCGGGAAATCATTTAACGGTGTTGAGTTTAAAGCATCGGAATACTTTGAAGTTGAAGAAAAATATATAAATGCTGTTATAGAATGCCTCCAATCCAAACACATTAAGCACCTTCGAGTAGTAGACCTTGAGTCTAGGCTTGTACAAGATAACCTTTCGGATAAGGATAATCAGTGGTTAGTTAGCGAAGAGTTTAAGGTTATTGATCTATTTGAAGACAAGAAACTCGAAATAGATGATCTTAAAATTGTAATCAAGATGATTTTACGAGGTTTTCTGTGGTGCAGATTAGAGATTAATGAACAATTTAGTCTTAGGTTTGGTTGGGACTACTACATGTATATTTGTTGTATTAATTTAAATGAGAGCACGATTAAAAAAATTAGTGAAACGGGATTGTTTGTTGAGCTACTTGAACCACTTTACGATATGAAACGTTGTGACTTTTATATCCAAACTTGTCGTACAGACGAAGATGGAGATAGCTTAGTTGAAGAAGAAACACTCCTTAAAACTATGACTCGGGAAAAAATAAAGCAAAGTTTAGGTCTTTCTGATGAACATACTGGAAATCATAGTTTTGACATAACTCCTCAAAATTATGCAATGTTTAAAAATGACTTTGAGTTTAACTTTACGGAATATGAGTATTGTCTATATTGCGATAAGATTTACATATAGGTTAAAACGAAATCTAACAAGGGTTTTCAAGTCGGACTCGTAACAGTTTGCTCGGTTCCGCTTCGCTTCACATTTTAGCAAACAATTACAAGCCGCTTAAGAATGAATAATAGTGACACCCATCCTATTTTTTGCAGTTTAGTGAACTAAGTACTAGGCTTTTATCAGTGTGAAAAATAAGCAGGGTGTCTTATGGCAATCGCAAGAAAGCGCCAAGTAAGTTTGGTTGATACAAAGTACTACCATTGCATATCACGTTGCGTACGCCGTGCATTTTTATGTGGGGAAGACCACTTTACAGGTCAATCCTACGAGCATCGTAGAGGCTGGGTTGAAGATAAACTGCTTGAGTTAGCCAAAGTGTTTTGTATTGATGTATGTGCTTATGCTGTTATGAGTAATCACACCCATTTAGTGCTGTATGTTGATGATAAAAAAGCGAATCGGCTGAATGATAAAGCGATTGTTATTCGCTGGCACAAGCTGTGTAAAGGCACTGTACTTACGCAAAAATACATACAGGGTGAAAAGCTAAGTAAAGCTGAACTTATCTTTTTTAATCAAACAGTAAAACAATACCGCGAGCGCCTATCAAGTATTAGCTGGTTTATGCGGTTGTTAAATGAAAACATTGCTCGCAGAGCAAATAAAGAAGATAACTGCACTGGCCGTTTTTGGGAGGGACGATTTACGTCTCAAGCATTATTAGATGGAGCAGCCCTTGCGGCCTGCATGGCGTATGTCGATTTAAACCCCATTAGAGCCAAAATGGCTAACACCCCAGAAGAGTCAGACCATACCAGCATCAAACAGCGTTTAACGTATGCAAAGGATGGCAAGCAACCAAAACAACTACTGCGCTTTGCAGGCATGCCACGTCAAATTATGCCAAAAGGGCTGCCGTTTGAGCTTAAATCGTACCTTGAACTTGTTGAGCTAACAGGGCGCTGTATACGAGAAGACAAACGTGGTTATATTGAAAGTACACACTTACCCTTACTCGAAAGAGTTAATATCTCCCCAGAAAACTGGTTAAAGCTCACCACACAATTTACGCGTGTATTTCATGGTGCAGTCGGCAGGCCAGCCTCACAAGAAGGTTATTGTGAAAACTTAAACCGAAAGCGGCGAGCGAATATCAGTAACTGCGAAAAG
>NZ_AUTR01000065.1:0-86702 GCF_000497875.1 Pseudoalteromonas sp. S8-8 | reverse complement strand
CCCTCGGTTTGTTTTACCATGACTGCGCTTGTGATATTTCTTACCGTGTCGGCGCAGATGTAGGTATAACTCACCACCTGCTTTTTTATCTTCCCAGATATACAGATAAATGCATTCATGGCTGACAGACCGTTCACTTTCTTTGCGTAACCATCCCGTTATTTGTTCAGGACTCCACTTCTCATTAAGCTTCTGGGTAATTAAAGCTATCATTTCAGGTGTCATCTTAAGCGGTTTTCTTACACTTCTTCGGCGAAACAAAGCCCGCTCATGAGCTTGTTTGTGTCTGTAACCTCGCTTACCTGTATTTCTAGAAAGCTCTCTTGAAATCGTAGATTGCGATAAATTAGTTAGCTCAGCAATACTTTGTTGCGTAAAACCGCTTTTCTTTAGAACGGCGATCTGGCATCTTTGCGCATAGGTCAGTTGTTTGTAATGTCTCATTGTAAAATCTCTTGCCGGAGAAAAAGCAGTTAGCTTATGAGCAACTGACCACTTAATCTAGCCAAAACAAGTTATGCACTTACAATTTGAATCTAGGCTTTCAAATAATTTAACGGATGCATATTTAACAAAAGTGTTCCCTAATCAGATGCGGCTAAGCTTATTACCGATAGACTATATTTCGCCATCGCTATTTATTAAAACTGCTTCAGGAAAGAGATCTTATCCATACCGAGAATATGTTGAAGCACTCCAGTCACAATTTTATCCACTTTGTTCAAATGAAAGTATTTTAAAAAGTTGGCCTAAACCGGATTCTGCAAGGGATCTTGTTCAATTTACTCGAACTGTATTACCACATGAACTAGAGCTCGCTCAGGGAAATACAGATCTCAGTTATAAGCTTTGGAAGGGCTTTATTAACTGGGCTGAGCACAAACAAAATGGCCAAGCCTATGCAAATGTAGAGTCTTACTTGACGGTTAAAAATCGAAATATTCAGGATCAATTTAATATTTCAGATTTATTTTGCTTTAGCCCTAAAGCACAAATAAAAAGCAGACACTTAAATTGGGCAGATAAGCCTTTTTTAAAATCACAGCTTTATTCTTTGGGTATTGAAGATAAAACCAAGTTAATCGAGTTGAAGGAACGAAGGTTTAAAACAACTCAACCATGGAAGAAAACTCAAGATAACAATACATGGTTTTTAGATAATATATCCTTAATTGAATTTGGCTTTAATGCTGAAGACAGGACTTTAACTAGTTTGCCACCACTTGAATTTTTTCATTCGAGTAGTATGGTTACATTAGATGAGGCTAAAGAGGCAAGTAAATCGAATGACCTCAATCCCTCTGAGTTTATAATTAAAGAGAAAAGCAAAGAAATTAGCTCTAAAGAATCAGCCAACAAAGGTGATGAGAACACAGTTAAATACAACTTGAATAGATTATTACTGGATGTTTACACGTATGGAGATCTCTATTCAACGCTAGGAAATAGCTACCAGTATGTGTTTATAAGTAGGGCATTTGAACTCATTTTGTACTCTTTCCTTTTGGGGAAGAATGAAACTCCTACTAACAGCCTTGATAACATACTTAGCCGAAGACCTTTTTACAGTATATTTAACATCGCGCCCACTAAAACAATAATCAGTGGTGAGGATGAGGATATAGATAACATTGCAACACCAACAGTTGCTGATAATATCAGCAACATAGAAGTACTTGAAAAGCTAATAATGCAGTGGCGAAAAACACATAGTGCGTTTTTTGAAGCTATCCCGAGCGAGAAGTTACTCCCGATTTTTTCTTTTATGTTTAATAAAATATTCACTGCATTTCACTCGTTTAAATTTGAGAACTATATTGGTTCAGGTACCGTAAAAAATGAGTTTCTAACGGATCATATTAAACGTTTTGAATTGATTACTTTAAATTCTGCTTACACGGCAATGATAAAAGGAGAAGCAGTAGAAGCTAATGTAGGTGTAACAAAGAATCATGAAACAATTAGAAGTAAAAAGTTATTTAAGCAAAGAGATAGAACGCTTCACAGGAATATGGCACGTTTTAATAGTCAATTTAAAGAGCCAGAGTGTATTGAGCATCAATTTATCAGAGCTTTAGAGTTACATCCTCTTTTTGAAATTATCAAATCTGAGAGTGAAGACGGTGATGTAATTATTGAGCCAAGGATTAAGTTAGGGAAGAAAGATGATAATGAAACCGACGATAATAAAAAAGCTACCGTAAAAAAGAGAGAAAAACAACTTTATAAATTACCAAGTGAGCTAGAAAATAAAATAGAAGAATACTTTGATTTACACAGCGAACGTTATAATGGTGTAGGTTCTGGTAAACCAGTACTAAAGCCAGTTATCTCCAATGACGATAATGCAATTAAGTACTTTGAAAGTGATTTAAGCAATCAAGAAATACGTTTCGAAGAATTAAGCAATAACGGTAATAAAGCTACAAAATTTATAAAAATATTGCACGAAATTTATAAAGAAGATCAATCTAAATGATGTTATTTAGCGACTTACTACTTGCTGATGTCGCTTTTCTTTCATCGGATAAAGCCATTAAAGAGTTAAGCAAAGATGATGTGTTGGGTAAAGATTTTTCAAAGCGTCTAGCTAGTTACATACAAGATTACCAGCCTTATTTACATCGAAATTTACGTGATGAGGATGTAATTAATCAATTACATGCCTATGAGTATGATAAGCCGGATATAACTATTAATGGCGTACTTTCTCGCTTAGCTCATACTTTTTTAGAGTGGCAAGGGAGCCATTTTGAAGTTAAGCCGAGCAAATTAGAGCCGTGGCTAGAGCTTTTATCGCTTATAGATGGTACTTGGATTATTGCTCAAGCGTATAAGGATATTGCTAGGGAGTATGATTTTAGCGCCAGTGACACTATAAATGCTGTTATAACAGAGCAGTGCCCTCATGCACTGGCAAGTGAGAGGGCGGGTAAATTATTTGCAGATAATCATGTGCATTTAGGCGGCCATGGGCATACAGGGCCTTCGCTATTAAGTTTTGCGCTCTATGGCGAAACCTTACCAGATAAGAGCTGGCCTAAGCGCCCAGAATATACACTATTTGAAAGTGGCCAATATAAAAAAGAAAATTTACCGATTTGGAGCTTTCAACTTGCGGGTAAGCTGGTGGAGTACGCGTTTACTCAACCTGAAAAAACAACTAAAGTCGATTTGGACAATCCAAAATTTGAACAAGATGATTGCTTGGCGTTGTATTACTTAAGTACACAATCAGCATCGACTCTTGCTCAAAAAGCATTTTTACAGGCGCACTGCAAACCAGTTCGTTCAGATGTACGCTGGTTATTATTTTGTATTGGCGTGGTAAGTACAGAACTTAAAGACCCAACTACAGCGGCGCAATTTATCCGGGTATCAAATATACTGCGTAATTATATGATTGTATGGGGTACAGGCCTAAGCCAGTTTGTAGAATCATTTGGTTTTAATGCCCGTAAAAAACGATATCATACTTATCAAAATAATAGCCGACTAGATGGTTTAATTGCTGATATTGATTACCGAACATTACGTGAGTTTAGAGTCTCGCCAAATGTAGTTGTTAATGGCAAAGGTAAAATTGGAGTTAAAGATTTACAGCAAGGTTTAGAAGCTGCTTTAAAACATTCTCTTGCTGAAAATATCCATTTTGTTATTCATTTTTCTCGTAGTTTAAAAGGCGATTTAGTAAAGAGAGAAGATAAATATCAAGCCAATATTCGCAAATTCCTTAAACAACAAGTGAATGCATTACAAAAATTTAAAGGCTCGGTAACGTTTTCAGATACTGAAATTCAAGCATTTGATCTTAACACCTCAGTTAAACAAAATATTGACTTGCGCAAGGCTATTCGTGGCTATGACTTAGCAGGGAACGAAAATGAGCTACCAGTAGAAGTGTTTGCCCCTGCGCTTCGTGTACTTAGAAGCGCAAAACATTCTACCGCTAGTATATTTAGCAAGCGCTTTATACGACCGTTTTTAACAGTGCATTCTGGCGAAGATTACAGCCATTTACTATCAGGTTTAAGAGCCATAGACGAAGCAGTGTATTTTTGTGATTTTAAAAACGGTGATAGATTAGGGCATGCGTTAGCGCTTGGGGTTATGCCGCGAGTTTGGGCTCAAAGGCAACAAACAGCATATGTAAGTTTAGGTGATCACATTGATAATTTAGTTTGGTGTTATCAAAAGGCACTTGAAGTCATTCAAATTGCCCCGCGTTTTACTGGGGTGCTTCAGCTGATACAAGAAAAAATTAACTTCTGGTCCTTGCAACTGTATGTTGGTGAGCAAAAAAAATCTGAGAATCAACAATATACTGTAAGGGATATGCATGAAGCTTGGAAGTTACGACGTAATTGCCCAGAAACATTAAATTTAGAAACGTGTGAAAAATCACTACCGAATGTTGACCATTTGAACCCTTTATACCGTGACTGGATCATTGATTTTGATAAACAGGTTGGTGGCTCAATAACAAGCAAAGCATTTAAGTTATGGCAAAAATATGTTTTAGGCCATATTAGAGATGACGCATACTTTGCTGCACGCAAAAAGCCAGTCATTATTCATTGCCAGCCTAAGCAAGGTGAAGACCCATTTTATGTTGAGGGACATATGCAATTTGATTCAGTCTCTGCTGCGGAACTTGATCTTTATGAAGTTATTCAAGACCTACAAATGGAAAAGTATGCAGCTAAAGGCATAATCATTGAAGCTTGCCCAACCTCAAATATTTATATTGGCCGATTTGAACACTATTATGAGCACCCTATTTTTAGATGGGACCCGCCAGAGCAAGATTGGCTTAAGCACGGTGAAAAATACAATCGCTTTGGCTTGAGAAAAGGGTCAATTACAGTATGTATCAATACGGATGACGCAGCCCTAATGCCAACCACAATACAAAATGAGCACCGAGTACTCCAAAAAGCTGCTGTTGAGCATTTTAATGTGGGCGTTAATAAAGCGGAAGATTGGATAGAGCGTGTTCGTCGAAAAGGTGTAGAGATTTTTAAGGCTAATCACTTAGATTGGGTGAATAAATAGTTATTAATTAAAAAGGACCTTCGAAAACCATAAGAAACCCGCAAATTTGTTAATCCAAATTTGCGGGTTTTTTTATGGAATTTATAAAATAGAGTTTAAGAATGTCTTATTGCGCGTAGCTTCATTTTTATTGCAATCACAAGCAGGCTAAATAATGACAGCATACTTATTAACAACGTTAGATTAAGTATAGGGTTACTTGGCTCGTCGGTACTGACCGGAGAGTTGTTTGTAGTTTGCGAGTTTTGATGTTGCCTAATATAGCTTTGGCTGATCCAATCTACCGCGTTTATCCATTGTACTTTGGCGGGGTCAGTGTTGTTTAGCATCCCTATTGCGTGCTTATCGTTATCTAAGCTTTTTGAAAGTTGTATCAGTTGCTGCCAAAATTCATTTTTAGGGCCTAGGTCGTCTATTTCTTGTAGGTGCTGTTGTAATTTATCACCCCCCATCGTTTTTATATCAGCTTGTCCTGTACTTTGCGCGTAGCTATTTATTAGTGATGAAAAGCGACTAAAGTACTCATTACTTTTTTGCTGTGTAGGGTTAGCTGTTCGCTCGTTTGTTACTTTTTGTGTTGGTTGATTTAGGCTATTTTGATCAATCAAATATTGTTTATAGTTTTGGTAACTTAAGTTGTTTGTAGTTGTGTTATTTAGAGTGCCAAAGTTGTTTTTAAGTGCATTCACACTGATAACTACGCCTACTAAGGTAATAATACAAAGTGAGCAATAGCAAAAGTACAATGCGCTTTTTAAAGTGTTACGCAGTAGTTTATATTTATTATAACTTTGCTTAATAGCTGCAGCTGTATTTGGGGCTTCGTCTGTATCTAGGCGTTCATTTTGTATTGAAATACTTTTGTCGTTAGTACTTTCACTAATGTGTTTATCTGTATTTTTGTTGTGCTCAGTGAGTGCTATTTGATTATTTTGAGATTGAGAGATTACAGTAATGAGTTGAGGTTCTACTTTAGTAATCAAACCTAGCTTTTTTAGTGAGGATTCTGTTTTAACAGCATCAATACTCGATAAGTCTTTTTTTAATGCGTAAGCTTTTCCATCAAATAACTGAATAACAATATTATGAGGAATATTAAGAAGTTGGCTGAGTTGTTCTTGGGCAGAGGTAAGGTCAGTATTTTGATATAACTGACCATTAAAAACAATTTTAAATGTAGCGCTCACGTTAGTACCTTGCTTGTGTAATTCCATTTTTGGAATTTTATTTTTATTATTTGATACACCAAGCTAACTTAACAGATAAAGGGTATGCTTTCTAATGATTTGCGATTAAAAAAGCCCTAACAAACAGCGTTAAGGCTTTGGCGTGTAGCTGTTACTTTATCGTTTAGCGAGTGATTTTACAGATTGCTTTTGATCTCTTGCTGGTTGGGTTGCTTTGTCTATTAATGTTTCAAGTGGTTTATTTCGAACGCACATAAGTACTTTGTTCATTGCTTGGCATGTGCCTGTCGCTTTTTTATCATGGCCTGTGTAGCTGCAATCTTCATTAATGGCTTTTGCTTCACATGCTTCCCAAGGCGCGTTTGAACCGTGGCCTGCATGGCTTAGCGCTGAGCATGAGGCAGCAAGTAAAAAGCCAGTGGTTAGTGCTTTTATCACGTTAAATATTTTCATTAGTATCTCAGTTAATTATTTGGCCAGAATGCGAGTTATCTTGCGGTAGCACCTTTAAAACAACCAATAAACATGTTTTCAGATACATCGGCTGCATGGTAGTGGTATCCGCGTGTATCGTCGGTGTGGCCTCTACATTCGTCTAAATCAGTGGGTTCTAATCCATCTTCGTTAAGCATGCCAAATATACCAAATCCATCGAGTGCATAACCCATCATGGCGGCATGACCGTCTGATTGAATTTGTGTTTGGCTACAACCTGCTTCACCGTGGTAGTGATAACCTGCTACTAAGTTAATATGGCCAGCGCAATCATCAAAGGCTGCAATAGTGTATGCGCCTAAAATAGCCTCAACAGGCGCGGGTGCAGCAAGTACAACACCATTGAGAGCAACACCTACATTAGCGTTACCAATACTGCTATTTTGAGTGGTTGCAACAGGCGTTATTGGAATTAAAAATGATTCTGATATACCGCCATCAACATAATCAATAGAGCATTCTACGCAGTGGTTTTGGTATTGTTCTTCTACGTTTGGACGTGCAGCGCCATCACACGATTCTTGTGTGTCGGTTACATTTACAAGGCCTGTACCTTCGTCGTATAGCTGCCAATGACTATCGTTATATAATGTTGGTAGATTTAAAATAAAGTCTCCGGTTATATCGTAAACCTCACCGGTACCATCAAACCAAATACCGGCTTCGTCAGCTGTTGAGGTGATATTTTGAGGGCAAAATACACCAATCTCGTAATTTGAAGGCGCACCGGCAATATCAATTTTGTAGCATGAGGCTTCATCGCCATTACTTAGCGTACATGTTTGAGTGGTAATTGATGAAATGAGCGCATCGCTTTCAAAGTTAAAAGGGTCAACTTCTACAACAAAATCGGTTGAAGTATCTGTTGTAGTTCCCTCATCGGTGGTTGTTTCAGTTACGACGGTACTTTCAGCATCGCTACCGTTACAGGCAGCTAAACCCAGTGCGAGTATACACACTGCAAGCGGTGTCAAAATTGGTGTGTTAAATCTTCTCATCAAAAATATCCGGTAATGAAGTTGAATGTATAATATTTGTTAAATGTGCAAACAAAGTGCAAAAACAACGCAACATAATACATTGCCTGAAATAGAGGCTTATAACGCTTGCTATAGGTGTATGTTGTACCTTTTATTGTTTAAAATACTGCGACTTAAAAGTACTTAAATAGGCAGTGGAGTTTTATGGATTTTTTATTCCCCGACAGCATGTCTTTATTTTTGTTTTTATTGTTAATGATCACCGCTGGCTTTACTTCTTTTATATCTGCTGCATTTGGTGCTGGTGGCGGATTAATGCTGCTTGTTGTTATGGCGTCGTTTATGCCAATGGCAGTTGTTGTGCCTGTGCATGGTTTAGTACAGCTTGGCTCTAATGCAAATAGGTTTTTACTCAGCTTTAAGCATATTGATAAAAGCATGTTTGTATATTTTGCGTTAGGCGGCTTAGTAGGGGCGGGGTTATCAAGTTTTGTTATTGATGATATATCGCTTGATGCTATGAAGTTAGTGGTCGCTATTTTTGTTATTTATTTACTGTGGGGTAAAACGCCACCTATAAAATTAACCTCTAAGGTGTGGCGTATGGTCGCCGGTGGAATAACTACTTTTATTTCTATGTTTGTAGGGGCAAGTGGCCCATTAGTTGGTAGCTGTTTATATATAAATAATTACGAAAAGTTAAAATTTACGGCAACGTTTTCGAGCATTATGAGTGTGCAGCATTTATTAAAAGCGATAATTTATGGCGCTGTTGGTTTTAGTTTTTGGCAATGGATACCGCTTGTAATTGCCATGGTAATAAGTGGCGCTGTAGGAACTTGGTTCGGAATTAAATTACTTAAAAGGATGTCTGGGGATAAATTTAAGCATATTTTTAGGATAGTTTTAACGTTATTAACGCTACAACTTGGTTGGCAAGGTATAAAAATATTACTCCACTAATTTGCTTAGTGGAGTAAATTTAATTTTATTAAACATAAATTATTTAAGAGGATTAAATAATTCATTGCGCCAAAAAGTTACTGATATAGAGCGACTATACTGTAATTTTTTGCCTTATCGATGAATTACATATTCTTTGTAATAATTGTTCATACGTTTAATTAAATTGGTATTAAAGCTTATTTAACAGCGGCTTTAATTGGCTTGTCGCCATCAAACAACTTAAAAATGCGTTTACTAATAAATGAGTTGGTCGCAATATGTAATAATGCATTGGCTACGTTTTCGCGGCTAATTTTAGCTTCTGAACGATCACTTGGTTGCTGCGTAGTTACTTGCATTGATGCACTATCGTCAGTCAATGTACCAGGGCGAACAATGGTATAATTTAAACCACTATTTATTAGGTGCTCGTCAGCCATGTGCTTAGCAACTAAGTAAGGTTTTAAATCACCTTGAATCGAATCTGGATCGTCAGCACCAATTGAACTGACCATAATAAAGTGATTAACGCCGTGCTCTTTAGCGAATGTAGCTGCTTTTGTTGCAGCCCATAAATCAATGAGTACAGTTTTATCATCGCCTGTACTTCCACCAGAACCAGCAGCAAAAATCACTTGGTCACAGCCTTTCATTGCATCACCAAAATCGCCTTCAAGATCTTGCTCAACAATAGTTAAAAAAGAGCTGTTTAAATCGCTTAACTTATTTTTGTCACGCACTAATGCCACAACATTTTGCTCATTTTCTAAAAGTAGCTCAGTTGTCATTTTACCTATTTGTCCGCTTGCGCCAATAATTAGGGTCTTACTCATAATTAACTCCTTCCAATAAATAGTAAAAGTAATGTGCTTACAAACAGACCTTGGGGTAGGGGATTATTTTTAAAGGGTAAAGAAGAGTTTAAATGAGCTAATTTCAAAAAATACTTTAATTAAAGTGCGATGCTTAACTGAGTATTAAAATTAGCTGCTTTTGGTGTGTTTTTTTAGACCTTTTTATTCAACCATTATGCTCACTTCGGTCACATAACTACGGCGGTATAAACTAATACGGACTTTATGTTCTTGGTAATTATAAAATAAAGTGCGATATGTACTATTGCCATTTGTTTTTGAAGGTTCACCTAATTTTTGCTGATAAAAGCGAGTGATATCAGAAATTGAATCGGTTAAATAACCAGTACGTACCATTGGGTATTCGCTTGCTACATCCATCGTTGTAACAAACTCTTCAGGAAGTGGGATTTCAGTGATGTTTTGGCTGAGTGCGTTAAACGATAGAGTGCATAGCAACACTATTAAAAATGCTAAAGTTTTCATTAGAGTCCTTTGAGTAATAAATTCCTTTTATTGGTACTTATTTTACCTCAATAAGCACCAATGTCATTTAAATTTTATTACGAATTAAGTCTCGCACTATAAACCGGGCAGGGTGAATAGCTTGGCTTACACGTTCGCTTAATGGGCGGGGTTCGTTATTTAAACAACTTACGAGGTGGTCTGCACTTAGCGGTGCGCTACACAATGCGCGTGCACCAAAACCGGTAAAAATATGCAGGCCTTGTTGTGGTTTATTAAGTTGCTCATATTGGTAGCGTTTACCTAAACGTAGATTAGCAAAAGCCATTATGTAATCACTTTGCTCGCACCATTGCCCTGCCATTGGTAGGTGATCTATAAATGTGCAGCGAACAGCCGCTTTTGCCGAGTTTATATTGCCAAGGGTGGTGGCAAATTCACTTTGCTGGTAAAAGCTAAGTAGTTGCTCTTGGTTTAATTGGTTGTCGAGCGCTGTAACTTGGCGGCTTTTAGTGTTTTTTTCAAATGTGGCACCCATACAGTGATGATCTAAATAAGCCGGGGTAAAATACCCTTTATGGCATAGCACTGTTTTAAGTTTGCGTGATTGCTCACTTGCCTCAATATGTGAAACCTGACCGCGTACGCCTACTATAGGTAGCGCTTTTGTTTGCTCAAATGCATCGCTGTGCTCGCCTGCACAAATAATTACATCGCTAAAAGGGCCTAGCTGCTCATCATTCGTTAATAAAAACCAACCGTTGTCAGTTTTTTTAAGCTGCTTTATATTGCAGTTAAACACGCTTTTAGATGGGTTTATGCTATTTGCAGCGCTTAGCATAGCGTTTACTAATTGCGGCGGGTTAACCCAGCCGCCTTGTTCAAAAAACACGCCTGAATAACCTGTCGTTACGCCGGCTATTTCATCGCCTTGCTCTGCGGTTACGTTACGCATTAGCTGGGTTGGCCACAGTTGCTTTTGTGCTAAGTTTTCGTGCTTATCAGCGAGAGGTTTTTTCACTGCGTGTTGTAATACGCCGCACCAATCGTAATCAAAGCTAAAGCCGTTTTTGAGTAACTGGTTATACAAACGTTTTGCGTATAAAAAGCTATGTGCAAACAATTCACTGTGTGGCGAGTTTTTAGCTTGTAGGTGAGGGTAAATAGCGCCTTGCACATTGTGCGATGCCCCCATTGCAGGCTTTTCATCTTGGCAGAATAATTGGCTGGTTATGCCTCGTTTAGCCAAGCTGTATAAAATACAGCTACTGGCAATACCACCGCCAATGACCGCTACATTTTTTAAAGTACTGCTATCTTGATTAAAATAAGCGGGGGTTGATTGAGCGTTATTAACATGTTTAAGTTGGCCAGTAAGCATATCTTCTTTTTGATTAAAATTTTTGGCTTTTGTAGTACTAAAGCCAGCCTCTATTAATCCTCGTTGAACAAAGCCAGCGGCAGTAAAAGTCGATAAGGTTGCATTAGCTCTTGTTATATCAGCCATGGAGTTAAATAAACTTTGCTGCCACATATCAGGATTTTTACTTGGCTCAGGCCCATTTAAATACCAAGCATCAACAATTCCTGTTTGCGGATAGCTCATTGCTTGTATTGATTCAAGCGCATCACCAAAGTATAAATCGAGAACAACATTGCCATTATTAAATTCGAGCCGGTGGCATCCTTCTAAATTAATTGGGTAGTTTACTGTTAATTGCTCACTAAAATAACTTAAGGTAGGCCAAGCGGTTAATGCTTGTTTTAAGTCTGTTAATGTTAAGGGATTCTTTTCAAACGAAATATAGTGTAGGCGTTTTACGCTTTTTTCACATTCATTTTGAACTTGCATCCGCTCAAGGTGGTCTTTAAAGCGTTGCCACGTATTTAAAAAGTTTAAACCGGTGCCAAAACCGGTTTCGGCAATAACAAAATGTGATTGGTCATGATTTTGTAATCGTACATCTATATTATTTTGCTCATAGTACACATAATGCGATTGAGCTAAGCCATCGTCATTAGAAAAATAAATATCACCGGAGTCATTAGTCAAAGGTGTACCTAAATTATTAATGTGACTATGTGCGTTCTTAATCATAATTTTTTAAATTTATAGATATATTTTTAATTATTTTACGGGTTTTCTTTGTAATAGTCTGGCGTTATTTATAAGCTAGCAGTTCAGAGTACAAGTGTACGCTAGAAAGCTGACCACTTAGGTGATTAAATTCGCGTAAAATAGAATGCAATTAAGTATTAAGCTAAGGGAATTACCCATGAGAAGAGCTGTAATTACAGGTATCGGTGTTGTATCAAGCATTGGTAACAACAAAGAAGAAGTATTAGAATCGTTAAAAACGGGCAAAAGCGGTATCGCTTTTAACCAAGAATTTGCCGATTATAAGTTACGTAGTAACGTATCGGGTAAAATTGATATTGACGTTAAAGCACATGTTGACCGCAAAGCAATGCGCTTTATGGGTGATGCTGCTGCATATTCTTATATTTCGATGACTCAAGCAATTGAAGACTCAGGTTTGTCTGACGACCAAGTATCAAATGAGCGCACGGGTATTATTGTTGGCTCTGGCGGTGGTTCGTCTAAATGGCAGGTAGAAGCTGCTGATATTTTACGTGAAAAAGGCGTAAAACGTGTAGGGCCTTATATGGTTCCACGTACTATGGCGAGCACTACATCTGCTTGTTTAGCAACACCCTTTAAAATTAAAGGTGTTAACTACTCAATTAGCTCTGCATGTGCAACATCTGCGCATTGTATTGGTAATGCAGTAGAACAAATTCAATTAGGTAAGCAAGATGTTGTATTTGCTGGTGGCGGTGAAGAACTACACTGGACATTGGCAATGGAATTTGACGCTATGGGCGCACTTTCTACTAAGTACAACGAAACACCAGAAAAAGCGTCTCGTACATACGATGCAAATCGCGATGGTTTTGTTATATCTGGCGGCGGCGGTATTGTTGTAGTTGAAGAACTTGAACATGCACTTGCACGTGGCGCGCACATTTACGCTGAAATTGTTGGTTACGGTGCAACATCAGATGGCTACGACATGGTTGCTCCATCTGGCGAAGGTGCAGCACGTTGTATGCGCCAAGCTATGCAAGATGTAGATAGCATTGATTACCTAAATACGCACGGCACATCAACGCCTGTAGGCGATGTTAAAGAGCTAGGTGCGATTCAAGAAGTGTTTGGTGGTAAGTCACCAATGATCAGCGCTACTAAAGCAATGACGGGTCATGCCCTCGGTGCTGCAGGTGTTCACGAAGCTATTTTCTCATTATTGATGCTAGAGCACAGCTTTGTAGCGCCTTCAATTAATATTGATGAGCTAGATGAACAAGCAAAAGGTTTAGATATTATTACTGAGCGTCGTGACGTTGAGTTAAATACTGTAATGTCTAATAGCTTTGGCTTTGGTGGCACAAACGCGACTTTAGTTATGAGTAAGTACAAAGGTTAATTTGAGCTTATAAGCCCTAAATATGTAAACACATATCTGGGCTAAATAGCTTAAAACAAAAAAGGAAAGCCGAGGCTTTCCTTTTTTATTATCGAAAGTTAAATTAACCTTCGTTATGTTCTTTACGCGCTTGCTCAATTTCGTCAGCAATATCTTGCGCTTTCTGCTTAGTTTTCTCAGTTAACTCGCCAGCAGCTTCTTTGCTTTTAATCCATGCATCAACCGCAATCTCTTTGCCGTCGTCGTACATGTCTAAGCCCATTGTTTTACTTTGCTCTAATAGCTCGTTTAAAGACTCATCATTTTTAAGATCGTTAGTTGTCTCTTTAACGTCGTTCCATGCATCACCAAGCTTTTCTTGCATTTGTGCGCTTTTATCTTTTGCATCTTCTTTTACTTCGTTGGCATCTTCACAACCAGTTAATGTAATTAAAGTGCCTAATAAAGCTAAACCTGCTAATTTATTCATGTGCTATCTCCTTTAGAGACTGATAATTAATTCGAGGCAGACTATACAACAATGAAAATGAACGCCCCCGTAACAAAACGATTAAATTTTAAATTAATGAATGAGCACGATTGGCCTCAATTATTTGAACTCGACCAAGACCCCGCCGTAATGCAGTATTTAACGCGAGGTGTACCTACCTCTTTAGAGCAAATAAAAAATGAGGGAGTGCCTCGTATGCTCGCATATAGAAATGAGCTAAAAGGCTGGGGGCTGTGGAGTATCACTCTAAAGCAAACCAATACATTTATTGGCTGGGTATTAATAAGACCTATGAATTTCTTTAGTGATGCACCAAATTACAGCGATATTGAAATAGGTTGGCGCTTTAAACAAGCGAGTTGGGGGCATGGTTATGCAACCGGGGCGGCTTTAGCATTATGTGATGAACTCATTAAGCAAGATGACGTTAAGGCGATAAGCGCAACTGCACTAAAAGATAATACGGCCTCTATAACAATAATGAAAAAGTTAGGCCTGCAATTTATAAAAAATTATACACATACAGATGAGCAAGGCGACTTACCCGCGGTACTTTATTCAAAAAACGTTTGAAGATGATTAAATATCAACAGCATAAAGATTGACCTGTCCTTAAGTGACGTGCATTAATATGGGCAACAAAAATAATAAATTAAGGATGTTGTATGGGATTGTTTTTTTCACCACGTAAATTAATCGTCAAAAGTGTACTGGTTTTACAGTTCACTACTTTTAGTGTTTTGGCGCAGCCTTTAGCGCAAAGCGCGGTCGCAATGCCAGACTCGTTCAGTGCGGATGCTGCTCAAAGTATATTAGAGCAAGGCGGTAATGCTGTTGATGCAGCTATTACGGCACAATTTGTACTTGCAGTGACGCTTCCTGAAGCTGGAAATATTGGCGGCGGGGGATTTATGCTTATTCAAAAAGATGGCAAAGGCGATTTTATAGATTATCGCGAAACAGCGCCAACAGCGGCTCATCGTGATATGTATTTAGATGAGCAAGGTAATGTTATTGCAAACAAATCAATATATGGCATTCACGCAAGCGGTGTACCTGGCAGTGTAGCGGGTATGTGGCTTGCCCATCAAAAGCATGGCACTTTAAAGTGGGAAGCACTAGTACAGCCTGCTGTAACGTTTGCTGAGCAAGGGTTTGTAGTTCCGCCTAAGTTAGCAAAAGGTGTGAGTAATTATATAGCCCATCTAAAAGAGCAAAAAATAAATGTAAACTTTGAAAAATATTTTGCTGATGTAAAAGCCAATAAAATCTTTAAGCAACCAGAGTTAGCGGCAACGCTAAAGCGTATTCGTGATAACGGCCAAGATGGATTTTATAAAGGAGAAACTGCAAATATTATTGCTAAATTTATGCACCAGCATGGTGGTATTATTAATCAAGATGATTTAAAAGGTTACACCGCTAAATCACGTATACCTATTAAAGCGAGTTGGAATGGTTATGAAGTACTTACTTCGCCACCGCCGAGTTCAGGTGGTATTGCTATTTTACAGTGGCTCAAAATGTATGAGTCACAAAAACCAGATGCGGGCTTAGCGCATAACTCGACTCAGTATGTGCACTTACTTTCTGAAATAGGTAAACGTGTATTTGCAGATAGAGCAGAGTATTTAGGCGACCCTGATTTTTTTGATGTTCCAGTAAACGCGTTAACTAATATTAACTACCTCAAAGAGCGCAGTAATGGCATTTCGTTAACCGCTATCTCGACTACCGAAAATATTAAACCGGGCCTTAAAGAAAGTGAGCAAACTACGCACTTTTCAATTGTTGATAAAATGGGTAACGCTGTAGCAAATACCACCACAATAAACTTAGGGTTTGGTAGCGGTGTCGTTGTTGAAGGTGCGGGATTTATTTTAAATGATGAAATGGACGACTTTAGCGCCAAACCAGGCGTTATGAATGTGTTTGGTGCAATAGGCGGTAAAGCTAACGAAATACAGCCACACAAGCGTATGTTGAGTTCTATGACACCTACAATACTACTTAAAGACAACACCGTTAAAATGGTGACAGGCTCGCCTGGTGGCACAACCATTATTAGCTCTGTGTACGAATCTATCTTAAATGCGATAGAGTTTGATATGACTGCAGAGCAGGTTGTAAATAGCCCTCGTTTTCATCATCAATTGTGGCCTAAAAATATAATTAGAACGCACATTGGTTTAACCGATAGCGTAAAAGCAGAACTCACCAAAATGGGTTACACCATAGACGAGAATCACTTTGGTGACTTACACGTTATTATTAATAAAGAGGGTCAATTAGATGCCGCTTCTGAAGCATCAGGGCGCGGTAAATCAATTGTTTTTTAAATAAAAAAACACCGCGCTAAAAAGCGCGGTGTTTAAAATAATAAAAACTTATTGAGTATCAATTAAATCTTCAACACCCACTATTAGCCATGGAGCATCGTCTGAAATTAGGCGCTCTAAGTGCCAAATTTCTAAAATAGGATGTTCTTTTTTATCGCCTAAATCACGGTACTTACCTTTAAAGCGAGCACTAACCTGCCACGATTGCGCATTTGTATCTGCACGCACAAGTTCGGCATCAATAAACATTACTTCAGTGTCTACACTCTGTATAGCTTCACGATCAGCTTTAAACTCGGCAACAAGCGCAGGGCTTAAGTATTCAGCCATTGTGGTGTAATCGGCATTATTCCATGCAGTTTGTAGCGTATGGTAATGACTACGGGCACCTTGCAAAAAGCCATTAACGTCAAAGTTAGGTGGTAAATTAAAAGGGACACTTTCATCTTGTGGGGCGCTGTTAGCAAAGCCTGTACTTGTTGGTTGCTCGATAGGTGCTTGTTTAAAAGCATTTTGCTGAGCACTTGTACCTGCACTGGCATTTGCAAGTTGTGGGGCACGATTAGTACGTAAAAAGCCTGTTACTAGCTTAAATAAAATAAATAGTCCGCCAGCTAATAAAATCATTTCTAATAGCTTAAAACCTTCAAAATCGTCGCCTAACATTGCTGCAATTAAGCCACCCGCTAAAAGACCACCCAAAACGCCAGCCATAATGCCTTTTTTATTTGATGTGGCTTTAGGTGCTGCTGTTGGGGTTGTTGTATCTGCTTTTTGCTTTTGTGCTGTTTGTTGTGTTGCAGGAGTTTGTCCACGTTTGCTACTGCCAAACTTTTTACGTGCGTGTGCATCAAAACTGGCAGTACATAATAATGCCAATAATGAAAAAATAACGATGATGTTCTTCATGAAATTCCCTAATTAAAATCGAGCCGCGATTATAATTTACTTTCTTAAGGAGTTTAATTAATTACTTTAAAAATCAGAGGTTTTAGGTATAAAAGAAAAGGTTTGTTGGTGGGTACATAATCAAAAAACCGCTTAGTAGGGACTAAGCGGTAAATTTGTTTATTTTAAAGCCAACGAATAGCGCCAGTAACGCGTTCGTTATAAGTATTTAGAGGTGCTCCAACACTTGCCACTAAAATAGTATCTGCTTGTGAGCCTCGGTTAATATGACCTTCAAAGCGCTCGTCTTTGAAATTACCATCGCCAAAACCAAATGATTTATTTTCAGAAGGCACTATAAATACCGTCATAGGACCAAAGTCAGACTCAAATATCAAATGTAGCCCTTTTTCGCCTTTAAAATCACAAAACATAGCGTAAGTTACATCACCAGGAAGCTCATCAAGATGACCACCTAATACTGCAAGCTTGTCGTTAACGCTTTGTAGGCTAATGGGCTCTTTTTTATCAAGCGCACTAATTTCGTAGTACACATGGGCAAGCGCATGCTCACCCGCTTCGTGTGCAATATTTTGCTCTGTACTAAAAAAGAAGGCACTAATAGCCACTACAAAAGATGCTGCTAATGCAAGATGCACGCGGTCAAGCTTAAAACGCGAACGGGCATCAACTACATTTTTTCCTGTTGCTTGCTCTTCTTGTAGTGCTTTTTCTTTTAACGATGTGTTTAAAAGAATGCGGTCTGCAAGGTTTTCAGGCACAGGTATATCTAAAGAGTCTTGAATAAATTTATCAAAATCTTTCATATCGTTAATAAAACTTTGTCGCTCTGGGTTATTGTTAGCAAACTCCATGAGCTCCTTGTCAATGTCGTTTGGCTGCGCAATAGTGCGGCGACGAAACTCAAGTTCATCCATTATTTTGATGCCCCTTTAAGTTGTTCATCATCACGGCTTAAAGCCTCTTTAAGTTGATTTCGGGCACGGTATAAACGAGTCATTACCGTGTTTTTATTTAAATTAAGTATGCCTGCGATCTCTTCGCCAGAGCAGCCCATTACAACTTGTAGTAATAATGGCTCTCGGTATTCATCAGATAACAGGGCAATCTGGCGTTGGATAACCGTTTGCTCCATTTCATCATCTAATGAGTGGCTGGTTTCATCAACAAGCGTATCGTTTTCTACGTCGCTGTAATCAAACTGTTTACGTTCAAATCGGCGCGCATTTTCTCTTCGTAATATAGTAAGCAGCCAGGGTTTAGCTGCCTTTTGATCAAGTAAAGAGTCGAGAGAACGCCACGCGCGTAAAAACGTTTCTTGTACTAAATCATCTGCTATGTGCGGATCACGGCATAACCAATAAGCAAAGCGATAAAGCTCTTTATTGTAAACGTGGACCAAGGCTTCATAACGCTTTTGTTTCTCTGCCATATCGATTAAGACCTGATTGTTTGATTTTTTCTTTCCAAGCATAAGCACTTTTTTAATTAAAAATTATTAGTTATTGCAAAAAAAGACCTGAGTATCGTAGTTATTAATCATAAAGGTCTTTTAATACAGCTTGTTGCGACTTTGATGCCTGAGTTTGATAGTTCTCAAGAATTTTAATAATAGCATTAAGATCCGTGTTTGCGCCTTTATTACTGTAAAGTTGTGCCTGCAATTGGCTAATGAGACCATTAAGCTCGCTGCTGTTTACGCGGATGCAGAGCTCATCAATCGCGCCAACATTTTTATGGGTCACCTTTACAGAAAAGTTATTTAATGCGGTGTAAAAGGCTTTCACATCGTGTGTTTTGGCTAATGCTTTAAGCTCATTTAAGCTTGGCTGAGAAGTACCACGGGTGTTTAGCTGTAAATTTTCAGTCGTATTTTTAGTAGAACGGGTCATTAAGTAAAAAATTACAGTACCAATCCATAAAATATACCCTAAAGCGGCAACAACTATTAACCAAAGAGGAGTATCACTTTTAGTTTCAATAGGTTGTGTACCAGTTGCTTGATTCGAAATATTTTCAATAGCAGGTAAATTGTTTGGGTTTGATTGTGGGTTTGCCACGGCGGTATTAGGTGCGGTACTACTTGGCGTTACCGTTATAGTGCGCTTTGGTAATGTAGCTACGCTAATACGGTTCATTTTAGTATTAAACCAAGGCAGCTGTATTTCAGGTAAAGTGTAAGTACCTGGTTTTTGCGGCAATAATGCATACGATGCAGTTTGCTGCGATACAACGCGTCCGTCACGTACTGCATTGTTATTTTCTTTTTTATCAGGGTAGCTGCGTATGCCATCAATGGTAGGCATAGAGATTTCAGGTAATTGCTCTTTTGTAACCCCAAGCGCTGTAAGTGTAATAGTACGTGTTATAGGCGTACCTACTTCTACGGTGTTGTCGTTAGGTTGCCATTCTTCATCAAGACTAACCAGCTCGCTTGGTAACCATGCACCTTTATAGTCACTCGGAATTGGTTTGATTTCTACTTGCTGATCGTCGCCAAGAGCTGATACTTCTAATTGACGATAATTTTGTTGTACTCGCCCTTGAAAAGCGGGGCCTGCAATAGTGTACGCACCACTTTTTTGTGGCTGAATCAAATACTCGCGAGTAATAACAAGGTAGCGTTTACCATCAACAAGCTCATAGCTTTCAGTTTGCTTACCCAATTGGGTTAGCTGAGCATCTTCCATACTTGGTGTGCTTAAGCTGCCATCAAGCAGTTCTTTCGCAAGGTAAAGCTTAATAGTGTAAACACCGGCTTCTTGGACAAACAATGAATTACTCGAGAGCGACGTTTTTAAAAATATTTCGTTATTTTTATCTGCATCAACTGAGCGTTTTGCCACTTTTAATTTAATAGGCTGTGAGGTTAACCCTGCAACGCTAAATGCCGGAATAGTGTAATCACCCTCTGCACGGGTCATTAATTTAACTGACCACGTGGTTTGTTTATTAATGCTGCCATTAATAATGTTGGTACGAGAACTTAAGCTTGTTGGGCCTACCACAAAGTCTTTTAACAGCGATGAGGTGTCTGGTTGCTCGCCCTTAACTGTATCGTCTACGGATATATTAAGCATAAAAAATTCACCCGCTAAAACAGGGTTTTTATCTACGCTGGCTTCTAATTTGGTGGCAGCCCACGAAGGCATCGCACTTAATAGCAATAAACAGCAAAATAATCGCATTACCATGATTTTTCGACTCCTGTAGGGCGACGTTTATATTGTCTTTTTTGGGCTTCTAATTGCATTTTATTCCGTAATAAAATAGCCGGATCGTCCGGGACTTTTCTAAGTAGTTGATTAAGCTGTTGTGCTTTTTCTTTTTCTTCATTAGTGAGCTCACTTGCTTGGGCTTGCATAGCTTGTTGCTGAGCACTTTGTTTTTGCTCATCAGTAGCAGGTTGCTCACTCATTGTTTGTGGCTTACTTTGTTGCTGCTCGTCTTGAGGCTGGTCAGCGTCTTTATTTTGCCCTTGCTCACTTTGTGGCTGAGCTTGCATATCAGGTTCATTTTGCTTGTCTGATTGCTCACCAGGCTCACCTTGTTGATCTTTTGATTGTTCAGACTCTTTATCTGATTCTTTATCTGATTCTTTATCAGATTTTTCATCGCTTGAGCTTTGACTTTCGTTTTCGCCTTTTTCAGAATCGCTTTTATCACCATTTTGTTGCTTATCCTGTTTTGACTCATCAGAATTTTGCCCTTGGTTTTGCTCATCTTTTTTCTGGCTATCATCTTGGTCTTGAGAGTCGTCGCCGTCGCTTTGCTGATCTTGCTGGTTTTGTTGCTCTTGTTGATTGAGTAATTGTTCAACTAAAGCTTGGTTGTCAGTTGCTTGTGTAAAGTCGTCTTGTAAGGTTTGGGCTTGTTTGTAGGCTTCAATGGCGTCCTCAAGCTTGCCAGCTTTGGCGAGGGCATTACCGTAGTTGTATAAACCGGTAGCCGACTTATCATTACTAAACTCATTAAGTGCAGCATCAAAATTACCTTGCTGGTAAAGCGCCGCGCCTTTTAACTCACTCGATTGCGCCTGTGTTGCTGCATCGTATTCTTTATTATTGTAAGCCTCTAATGCACGTTGATCTGCATTTTGCAAAAGAGTAGGGAGCTCTACGGCATACGCATTTTGCTGCGGTAAAAAACCAAAAGCTAAAAATGCGCCTAACAAGGCAGCGCGTCTAAATAAATACAAACCAAATGGCAGTAATAACAAGAGTCCGTATATACCTGCATCTATTCGCCAAAGTGCGTGGCTTTGTTTTTCGTCTTTCAATAATTCACTCTGTGCATTTGGGGCAAACGTATTTATGTCGTTATTACTAGGCTGGTAACTAGCAAATTTACCACCACTGCTCGATGCTAAATTTTTAAGCTGACTGGCATTGAGAGTAGGTACTACAATTTGGCCGTATCTGTCTTTCAAAAAACCACCTTCAGGTAACTTAATTGGAGCGCCTTGAGCGGTACCCACGCCATATATATTTAATCTATATTGGGTGTTACTGGTAAAGCTACTCACGTCGCTTTGTTCTTGCTGGTCAATACCGTCGGTCACTAAAATAATGTCGCCATCAATATAACCCGCTTGCGTTAATAGCTCTTTGGCCATATCAAGACCGGCTAAAACGTTTGAGCCTTTGTCTGGCATTATTTCAGGGCTTAAGCTTGGAATTAAATTACTGAGTGTTGTGGCGTCGTTTGTTAGCGGCGATATTATATAGGCTGTGCCTGCGTAAGCTACAAGCGCGGTATCACCTTCTCTAAATAGCTCAATCATATCAAGCGCTTTAAAGCGTGATTGCATTAAACGATTTGGTAAAATATCGGTGCTGTACATTGAGTACGACATATCCATAACAATTACACGGGCACTTTTACTTTGAAATACAGGAACTTGTTTTTTCTCAAAGCTAGGCCCAGCACTAAATAAAATGCCAAGGCTGCAAAACAAAGCAACTAACCAAAGTGGCTGGCTGGCTTTAGTGTTTGCTTCGCTCATTATAAATTGTGCTAAATGCGGTGCAATTAGCTGCTCACTGGTGGTTTTTTTATGCTTAATTAAGGCGACAAAAAATAATGCCACAGCAGGTATGAGTAACCATAAAAGAGCGGGGCGAATAAATTCAAAATCCATTAGTTTGGCTCCTTTAATGCACGCAGTGTACTCAGCATTACTTTTAAGCTAATAAGTAAAATAGCGATAAGTAACGGGTAGTAAAATAATGAGCTTTGTGGGCGAAATGTTTGTTCATCAGCGCTAATAGGTTCAAGTTTATCAAGCTCTGCATAAATTTGTTGAAGGCCTGCTACATCTTTGGCCCTAAAGTATAATCCGCCAGTTTGCTCGGCAATCTTTTTAAGTAAGCTTTCATCTAAACTACTGCCACTAGAGCCACCCATATTAAAGAGGCTAAAGCCGCGCGGATTATCTGAGCCAACGCCAATGGTGTACACTTTAATACCTTCCTCGCGGGCTAGCAGTAGTGCATCTTCTGGGTTTAAATTGCCCGCGGTATTTTGTCCGTCGGTTAATAGCACCACAATACGGTTACTCTCATCTTTATTGGCAAAGCGTTTTACCGAAAGACCCAATGCATCACCAATGGCTGTTGCGCGTCCTACTAAACCAATTTGCGCTTCACTGAGCATTTTACTTACTGTTTTAACGTCGCGCGTGAGCGGGGTTTGTAAAAACGCGGTGTCGCCAAATAATATCAGCCCAAGCCTGTCGCCTTGACGCTGCTCTATAAAATCACTGAGTACGGCTTTTACCATGGTAAGGCGGTCAACATATTGGCCATTGTAAGCCATGTCTTGTTCGGTCATTGAGCCTGATAAGTCAACTGCTAACATTATATCGCGCCCTTCATTTGGTAATGAGATTGGCTCATCTAACCATGTTGGATTGGCAGCGGCAGTAACAAGTAATAACCAAATTACCCACTCGAAAGGATTTAAACGTCGTGCGTGTGGCTCAATGCTTTGACTGGTTAAATTGTGCTTTGCAAAACTGGGTATACGTAAACGCGTACTGGCATTACTTGCTGCGGGTTTTAATAGTAAAAGTAATAAAGGTAAGGGTATTAATAAAAATAACCATGGCCAGCTAAATTCAAACATTTACTGACTCCTTTATTTTAAATTGCTTAATACCTTGGCGAAATTTTTCGCACAGTGTTGTATCTTTTTGGCTGGGGTTATACAAGCTTAGTATTTCTTGTTCTGTAAAGCTCAAACCGGTGAGTGTATTAAGTGTTGTGCACCATTTAGAGGTAGATTGCGCAGCAAGGCGCTTGTCGTAATATTCAATCACTAAACGTTTTAAAATAATATGCAGTTGCTGAGGATTTTGCTCACTTTGGCTCAATTGTATTGCGTAGCGTTTAGGCTTTTTAAATTTATGTTTTTTGTAAAATATATAAATAGCTGCGCACAGTGCTAAAAACAGCAGTGCAATAATAACCCACCAAGCAGGGGCGAGTGGCCACCAATTAACTTGGCTTGGCGCTATTATATCGTGCAGGCCATCGAGTGGATTGGTTTGCATGGTTATTTTCTCACTAATTGCAGCTCAAGCGGTGTTGCTGCATTGAATGATATTAAATTAAGACCCGATTTAGTTAAGCGATTAAAGCGCGTACTAAATGCTTGCTCAGCATTTTTAGCAAAGCGTTCTCTAAAGCTGTTATCCATTAATGGTAGGGCAAAGTCTTGACCATTTGCATTAACAGTAACGGCTTGCTTAAACGCAGGTAACTGATGCTCAAATGGATCGCTTATATGGCAACCAATCAGCTCGCAGTGGCGGCTTAATATTTCGAGTTGCTTAAAGCTGGCATCATCCAGAGCATTAAAATCAGACACCAAATACACTAAGCTGCCTGGTTTTGCTAAATGATTAAGGCGCTTTAGGTTATCGCTAAAGTTGTTAGGGGCTGTTTTATCAATATTGTTGAGCGCTTGCTGGTGGTTGTCGCATAAATTATGACAAAGCTTAAGGACTGCTTTTTCACGGGCGCTGGGCTTTAGCTCCAAATGCGAGTGCTGATTAAACACAATACCGCCAATTCTATCGCCGCGCTGACACGCCGACCATGCAACAAGAGCGCTTATATGCGCAGCTTGCACCGACTTTAATAGTAACTTTGAACCAAACAGCATTGAGTTTGAAAAATCAGTAAATACAAACACAGGGCGCTCTTTTTCTTCTTGAAAGAGCTTTGTGTGAGTCTCGCCGGTACGCGCAGTAACTCGCCAATCAATAGAACGAATATCGTCACCTTGCTGATAATGTCGCACTTCGGCAAATTCCATTCCTCGACCTTTGTGCGGTGCAAGGTATTGCCCTGTTAAGGTGTTTTTTATTTTTACCTTAGGGGCAAGTTCGAGCAATTGCGCTTTGGCTTTGTAATACATCAGCTCTTTGAGTGCTAAATTAACACCGTGGCTATGGCTCTGTTTGAGCCATGCTTGGGATTCTAATTGTTTTTGCATAACTTATGGTACGGCTACAAGTTCAACTATACGGCTTATTACTTGATCTTTAGTAATGCCATCGGCTTGGGCTTCGTAACTTAAAATAATGCGGTGACGCAGTACGTTATGCACAACAGCTTGAATGTCATCAGGTGCTACAAAGTCACGGCCTTGAAGCCATGCATGAGCACGAGCACATTTATCAAGTGCTATTGTTGCACGCGGACTTGCACCAAATTCAATCCAGCTACCTAGTTGCGCATCTAATTTAGCGCCTTCACGAGTGGCAATAATAAGTTGTACTAAATATTGCTCAAGCGGCTCTGCTAAATAAAGGCCTAATATTTCTTTACGAGCTGCAAATAAATCGCTTTGACTAATTTTTTGCATTACTGGTTGTTGCTCGTTAAGCGCTTCGCCACGTGTTAAACGTAGTATATCAAGCTCATGCTCTGCGCCAGGGTAGCCAATACTTAGGTGCAGTAAAAAGCGATCCAGCTGGGCTTCTGGTAACGGGTAAGTCCCTTCTTGCTCTAGCGGGTTTTGTGTTGCCATAACTAAAAATAGTTCGCTAAGCGGATAAGTGTTTTTACCCACGGTCACTTGTCGCTCTGCCATGGCTTCTAATAGTGCTGATTGTACTTTGGCTGGTGCACGGTTAATTTCGTCAGCTAAAATTAGGTTGTGAAAAAGAGGGCCTTTTTCAAATACAAACTCGCTAGTTTGTTGGCGGTAAATATCGGTACCTGTTACATCAGCCGGTAATAAGTCTGGCGTAAACTGTACGCGCTGAAACGATCCTTCAATACCTTTAGCAAGTGCATTAACTGCACGTGTTTTTGCAAGCCCAGGAGGGCCTTCTACTAATAAGTGACCATCAGCTAAAATAGCAATAAGTAGCGCTTGTGTAAGCTCTGGCTGGCCAATGATTTGTGTATCTAAGTACGTTTTTAATTGTGAAAATGCGTTAGCTGCCATAATAAGTGGACTGTCCTCGTCAGCTGGGTTTGTACCTAATAGTGTTAGGTGATAAATACTGACCTATTTATAAGGTTTATAATTGGGTAACTCAAGAGTTAGACTGTATTTTTTAAAATAGTTCGTTATTTTTTAACGATTTTTAGCGTACCACAAAACTTTGTAAATGCGTCTAAAAAAGCCTATTGTGATAGTCGTAATTAAACACTATTTATATAAATTTGTGTTTATCTATTGGCTTTAGTACACGGGTTGTTTAGAATCGAGGAAAACAAACAGGTCAGACCTGTCAGCGGGAGAGCATAAATGTCTGAGCAAAACATACTAAAAACACCAAAGGGCGACCGTATTGCCATAGTCAGCGGCTTACGTACACCTTTTGCAAAGCAAGCAACAGCGTTTCACCATGTACCAGCACTTGATATGGGTAAATTGGTGGTTAACGAAATGCTTGAACGATTAAATTTTAACAAGTCAGAAATTGATCAACTTGTATTTGGTCAAGTAGTACAAATGCCAGAAGCGCCAAATATTGCACGTGAAATTGTATTGGGCACAGGTATGCCGGTATCGGTTGATGCATATTCTGTATCGCGCGCATGTGCTACCAGCTTTCAGGCTATTGCTAATGTAGCTGAGTCTATTATGGCGGGATCTGTAAGTGTAGGTATTGCAGGCGGCGCAGATTCGTCATCAGTATTGCCAATTGGTGTTAGTAAAAAGCTAGCAGGCAGCTTAGTTGATTTAAATAAAGCGCGTACGCTTGGTCAACGTTTAAAAATATTTTCAAAACTGCGCTTAAAAGATTTATTACCAGTGCCTCCTGCAGTTGCAGAGTACTCAACAGGCCTTTCAATGGGGCAAACTGCTGAGCAAATGGCTAAAACACATAATATTAGCCGTGAAGATCAAGATGCGTTAGCGCATCGTTCTCACTCACTTGCAACGCAAGCATGGGCTGATGGAAAGTTAAAAGATGAAGTAATGACGGCACATTTACCGCCATATAAAAGCTTTATTTCAGAAGATAATAACATTCGTAAAAACTCAACTGTTGAAGGCTACGCCAAGCTTAAACCTGTTTTTGACCGTCAGCACGGTACTGTTACCGCCGCAAATGCAACACCATTAACTGATGGTGCAGCGGCCGTACTTATGATGAGCGAAAGCAAAGCAAAAGCACTAGGTTATGAAATACTAGGTTACGTACGTAGCTTTGCATTTTCGGCAATTGGCGTAGAAAAAGACATGTTAATGGGCCCAGCTCATTCAACGCCTATTGCACTAGATAGAGCGGGTATTACGCTTGCTGATTTAGATTTAATTGAAATGCACGAAGCGTTTGCATCGCAAACACTTGCCAATATGAAAATGTTTGCTTCAGACAAATTTGCACAAGAGCATTTAGGTCGCAGCAAAGCAATTGGCGAAATTAACATGGATAAGTTTAACGTTAACGGCGGCTCTTTAGCATATGGTCACCCATTTGCAGCGACAGGTGCACGCTTAATTACGCAAAGCTTACACGAGCTTAAACGTCGTGGTGGCGGTTTAGCATTAACAACAGCGTGTGCTGCTGGTGGTTTAGGTGCAGCCTTTGTATTGGAGAGCGCGTAATGACAGATTCAGTATTTAATTTAGCGGTAGATGAAAATAAAATCGCCGTGGTAACGATTGATGTGCCGGGTGAGAAAATGAATACCCTGCGCAGCAGTTTTGCCGATGATTTAAAAGCGTTACTAGAAGACGCTAAGTCGCAAAATGTAAAAGGCATGGTATTTATAAGCGGAAAAAGCGATAACTTTATTGCTGGCGCCGATGTAAAAATGCTCGATAGCGTTCAAAAGCGTGAAGATGCTTTAGCTATTAGCGAGCTATGTCATCAAGCGTTTTTTGATATGACAAAATTGCCATACACAACAGTAAGTGCGATTCATGGCGCTGCATTAGGTGGTGGTTTAGAGTTTGCTTTAGCATGTGATTACCGTGTTGGTACCGACAGTGATTTAACAAAAATTGGCTTACCAGAAGTGCAACTTGGTTTACTTCCTGGTGGCGGCGGCACCCAACGCTTAACTAAAATTGTTGGTATTCAAAAAGCACTAGAGTGGATGCTAACAGGTAAACAGATTCGCCCTAAGCAAGCTAAAAAAGCAGGTGTGCTTGATGACTGTGTACCGCACAGTGTGCTGCTAAAAGTTGCAAAAGAATTTGCGACTAAGAAAAAGCCACAAGCAAAAGAGCCAAAGCTCGACAATATTAGTAAATTACTAGAGTCAAACCCGTTTGGTCGTAACTTTATCTTTAAAAAAGCAAAAGAAAACGTACTTAAAAAAACGGGCGGGCACTACCCAGCACCACTCGCTATTATTAAAGCAGTGCGAGCTAGTGTAGAGCTTGATGAGCTAAAAGCGTATAAAACAGAAGCTGAAAGCTTTGCAACACTTGTAATGAGTGACGAATCGAAAGCGCTTCGCGGTATTTTCTTTGCAACCACTGAAATGAAAAAAGAGTGGCGCAATGATGACGCACCCGCAATAAGCAAAACTGCTGTTTTAGGTGGTGGACTAATGGGCGCAGGCATTGCGCACGTAAGTGCTGTTAAAGCTAAAGTACCGGTACGTATTAAAGATGTAGCAGAGCAGGGCATTAGTAATGCAATGAGCTACACCTATAAAATTTTAGATAAGCGTCTTAAGCGTCGTATTATGCCTAAAGCTGATGTGCAGTTAACGATGAACCGTATTACAGGTACAACTGACTACAGTGGCTTTAAACACATTGATTTAGTAATAGAAGCGGTGTTTGAAGATCTTGCACTTAAGCAAGGTATGGTTGCAGACGTAGAGCAGCAATGCCAAGCAAATACAATTTTTGCAAGTAACACGTCATCATTACCAATATCGCAAATTGCAGCGCAGGCAGCACGTCCTGAAAATGTAATTGGCTTGCATTACTTTTCACCAGTGGAAAAAATGCCATTAGTGGAAA
This sequence comes from Pseudoalteromonas sp. S8-8, assembly GCF_000497875.1. NCBI lineage: Bacteria > Pseudomonadati > Pseudomonadota > Gammaproteobacteria > Alteromonadales > Pseudoalteromonadaceae > Pseudoalteromonas > Pseudoalteromonas sp. S8-8. Next base: position 58,044 of record NZ_AUTR01000065.1, on the reverse strand, counting down.
TTATTCCACACGAAGGTACGTCTCAAGAGACCATTGCCCGCGTTGTTAACTTTGCACGTAAGCAAGGTAAAACGCCAATTGTTGTAAAAGACATGGCCGGTTTTTACGTCAACCGTATTTTAGCGCCTTACTTAAACGAAGCTGCTAACTTAATGTTAGCAGGCGAGCCAATTGAAAAGATTGATGCGGCGCTTGTTGAGTTTGGTTTTCCGGTAGGCCCGCTGGCTCTACTTGATGAAGTAGGTATTGATATTGGCTCTAAAATTGCCCCAATTCTTGAAAAAGAATTAGGCGAGCGTTTTAAAGGCCCTGATGCATTTATGCGTATGATTGATTCAAAACGCCTTGGCCGTAAGTCTGGTCGTGGTTTTTATGAATACGATAAAAAAGGCAAAAAGGTTGATGAGTCAGTTTACGAACTATTGGGTGTTACCCCGGCTCCACGTTTAAACAAGAGCGAAATTGCTAAGCGTTGTGTATCGCAAATGCTTAACGAAGCAGTACGCTGTTTAGATGATGGCATTATTGCCAGCCCACGTGATGGCGATATCGGTGCAATATTTGGTATTGGTTTTCCACCATTTTTAGGTGGCCCGTTTAGCTATATGGATAAATTAGGCGCAAGTAAAATAAGCTCTGATATGTCTACATTAGCTAACAGCGATGCTAACTTTGCACCATGTGAATCACTGGTAACAATGGCAAGCTCTGGTGCTACTTTTTATAACGCAACACATGTTGAGGTTGTAGCTCCTGAAGTACAAAGCACTGAGTCACAAGAGCAAAGTGTAACTGAGCCTGAAGTTACCAAAGAGATTGAAACGAAAGAATAAAGTTTCTGCTATCTAAAAAAACCGCATTTAAATGCGGTTTTTTTATAGTTTTTATAAATAAATGAGGAGCTTAATGACATTATTTACACAAAGATTGAGCATATACCAAATGGAAGAATCTGATTGGCCTCTTTTTCTTGCGCTTCATCGCGATCCTCAAGTCCTCAAGTATTGTTTTGATATGCCAATGGAGTCACTGGTAAGAAACCGCTTTGAGATACGCTTGCCTAAGTGGAATGCTAAATCACGTCATCCCCTGTGTTTACTCATTATTAATAATCAAACAAAACAACCTGTGGGTGTTACAGGTTTTGCCTATGACGGAGAAACCGCAGAGCTTGGTTATTTATTATTGCCAGAGTATTTTAATAAAGGCTACGCGACAGAATCCCTAAGAGCTGTGATTGACTGGGCTTGGAAAGAATGTGGTATTAGGCAGTTTAAAGCAGTCGTAACGCGTGGCAATATTGGTTCTGAAAAGGTGCTTGGTAAGTGCGGTTTAACCCATACCGATACACTTTTTAAAGTGCATACAATAGGCGAAAAGTTATATGACGATTTAATTTATACGCTTAAGGTGTAGGGTTTTAATGGGCTAGTAGCCTAGCCCAAAAAGTGTTTACAAGTGAAGTGAAATAGCTTTTCGGTCTTTTTCTGGCATGTTTTCTACGACTAAATTAAATGAGTTATCAATCATTCTCTCAATTTCACCTTGTGGAATTGTGCCGTCTAAAATTACTGTGTTCCATAAGCGTTTATTCATATGGTAACCAGGGATCACTGCCGGGAAAATATCACGCAATGATATTGCTTCATCAGGATCGCACTTTAAGTTAAGCCACCAAATAACCTCACCATCATCATTAGTTTGACCGTCATTGCCAATAGCAAGAGTCGCAAACATTTTATGATTCACTTTATATACATCAACCTCTTGCGCAAATGGTTTTGTAACCTGAACAAGTGGTTTTTTAACTAAATACTCATGTACTTTTTTCTGGTCCATGATCCATTCCTTGAAGTCATACTCGGTAAAGCTACCATAGCAGTTTTTTTCACATTTGATTATATGTATTTTAGTATAAATTAAAATTTTACAAGCTAATACAACATGTAGCGTAAAACCAACGTAATTTTAGTTGAACAAAATCCAGTTCGTGGTATGTTTCTGGCAATCAAAAAAATAATAGGAATTCACACATGCCAAAGGCGAGTGATGTTAAAAAAGGTACTGCTATTGACTTCAATGGCCGCGTTTTAGTTGTAAAAGATATTGTGCGCTCTGTGCCGCAAGGTCGTGCTGGTGGTAGTTTATACCGTATGCGTTTATACGATGTGGTAACCGGTGGTAAAGTTGACGAAACATTCAAAGACAGTGACATGCTAACGCTGGCTGATTTAACACGCCGTGAAGTAATGCTATCGTACATTGATGGTGACGAGTATGTGTTCATGGATAATGAAGATTACACGCCTTATAACTTAAGCAAAGATGCTATTAGCGAAGAAATTTTATTTGTTAATGAAGAAACACAAGGCGTACACGTAATTGTTATTGATGGCGCGCCAGTAGGGCTTGATTTACCGTCAAGTGTTGAACTTGTTGTTGAAGAAACAGACCCATCTATCAAAGGTGCATCTGCGAGTGCTCGTTCAAAACCTGCACGTATGTCTACTGGCTTAAATATTTCTGTGCCAGAGCATATTTCAACAGGTGACCGTATCCGTATTAATACTGTTGAACACAAATTTATGGGTCGTGCTGAAAAGTAACTTGCAATACCAACCTGCATAAATCCTTGATCAATTTAACGAATTAAATTGCACTATAACGTCGTTAAAAGTTTTTTATTTACGACTGCATGGATGCAGGAGGTAGAGCAATGCAGGGAGCAATTGCCGAGAACAACTAGATATAAAAACTTTTGCCTAGTTCTAGCGTAATTTTCTTAACGTTAAATAGACCCCATATATAAGCAGATTGGTATAAATTATAATTTTAAAAGCCGAACCTGTGTTTAACAGGTTCGGCTTTTTTGTGCGCGCGGGGGATTTGTTGCTTTAAATTTAATCACGTTAGCGTTAGAATAACCGCCGTATTTTTGAGCAACTTTAAAGGGTAATTTTGTTTATAGTTTTACTAAGCAGTGCATTTATAGCTTTAATGTATTTAGAAGCCATTAAAAAAGGTATGCCAATTAAGCGATGGCTTATTTTAGGCGGTTTACTTGGGCCTGTGGCCTGGTGCTTGTTTAATCTACATTATCGTCGTGCTTTAGTAAGAAATGTAGGTATAAATGCGTGCATATGGCGCCCTTAATTTATCGACGCCACATTTTTATTTTTTCTAATTAAGCTTGGGGCTGCTTTAGTTTGTTGCTGCTTTAAAAATTCAGTAAATTCACTTTTTGATAGTGGCTTAGAATAGTAATAACCTTGTACTGTTTCGCAATTAAGCTTTTTAAGTATATCAATTTGATGAGCTTGTTCTACACCTTCAGCAACTACATGCAAATCAAGGTTATGCGCAATAGTGACTATTGAGTCGACCATATTACGCCCACGTTCGTTGGTCATGTCATCTATAAATGCTTTATCTACTTTAAGTGTATTAAGCGGAAATTGCTTTAAATACGCTAATGATGAATAACCAGTACCAAAATCATCCATTGCTAAATGAATACCTCGGGCACTTAACGAACGCATAATTGCAATGGCTTCTTTAGGGTCGTCCATTACAGTACCTTCTGTTATTTCAAGCTCTAAAAAGTAAGAAGGTAATTCGTTTTTTTGCAAAATAACGTCAATACGAGAAGTTAAATCGGGGAGGCTAAATTGCTTTGCTGATAAGTTGACAGCTACTCGGCCGCTAAATAAACCGCTATCTAGCCATTCTTTTACGTCTCTGCAGGCTTTGTTTAATACAACTTCGCCAATTTCAATTATTTGGCCCGTTTCCTCGGCTATGGGTATAAACACGCCTGGGCTAATAATACCTTTTTTGGGTGTAATAAAGCGTACTAATGCTTCCATGCCCGTTAGCTTGCCTGTGCGAATATTCATTTTTGGTTGGTAGTACACTTCAAAATGATCTTCTTTTAAACCAAAGCGCATAAGGTTTTCTATTTGCAGTCGTTTAACGGCTTGACGGTTCATCGTGTCGTTAAAAAATAGGTAGCTATTACCTTTCTTTTTAGCATGATACATCGCGGTATCTGCATTTTTTAGGAGCAGTTCAGGCGTATTACCGTCTTCTGGAAATAATACAATGCCTACACTTGAGGTGATTGCCAGTTCGTGGCCAGCCATTTTAAATGGTGTAGCAATGGCTGCTAAAAACTGTTTTGCCATACGTGTAATTACATGTATGTCGTTAGTGTCAGACATTACAAGAGCAAACTCATCGCCGCCTAAACGATAAAATACATCATTTTCGCGGGTTAGTTTATTTAAGCGCATTGCTAGTTTAGCTAATAAGCTGTCACCTAGTTGATGCCCTAACGAGTCATTTATTTTTTTAAAGTTATCTAAATCGAATACAAGCAAGGCGTGATGCGAGTTGAGCTTTACTAGCTTTTGCAAATCAGTAAAAAATAAATTTCGGTTAGGTAGACTAGTTGTGCGATCTCGATTCGATAAGTTATGTAACTGCGATTCGGCTTTTTTACGCTCTGTTAAATCTGAATAAACAACGACATAATTAGTTATTTGATTTTGATCGTTTTTAATTTCATCTATCGATATTTCTATAGGCAATAAAACACGCTCACTATTACGAAGCTTCACTTCTTGTTGGATATGTTCGCGCTCTTTTACTATTTCAATAATTCTGTTTGTGTAGCTTGGCTCATACCCAGATAGGTTGAAATCTTTTCCTAAGTATTGCTCGCGTACGCCACCAAACAAGGTTAAAAAACTCGGGTTTATATCAACCAGTTTAAAGTTTTTATCGTAAATTGCTAAGGCGTCAGTGAGAGATTCAACACATTTAGCAAAAAGGTTTAAGCGTTCTTCCGTTGATTTTAACTGTGATATATCGCGAACGGTACCTGTCATTCTAAGGGGTGATAAGTTGGCGTCTTTTTCAATTATTTTTCCGCGATCGAGTACCCAATGCCAACGACCAAATGTATCTTTGATTCGGTAGGTGGCTTCAAAAAAAGCAGACTGCTCTGCAAAGTGTACTTTTAACAAGTGCTCAACGTTATTAATATCGTGAGGGTGAATAAGGCCTTTGTTTGGCGGAAACCCCATTAAGGTAGTCGAATCCATTAAGTACTTATCGTTAATACGAATAACTTCGCCTGTTTTTATGTTCCAGTCCCAAAGTGTATCGCCGCTACCTTCTACAGTACTTTTAAGGCGTTTTTCCGAAAGACGGAGTTGACGGCGTGAGCGTCTAAGTTTGTGGATTACAAATAACAGGTAGGGCAAAGCAAGCGCTATAATGGCGCTTGCTAGTATAAGTATATTGTCGGAGTTGTAATTAAATGATGACTCAAAGGCAAAAAGCTCAAATGAGTAAGCAAGTACTACAAGCATGCTTAGTTTTATTATTATTTTTATCATTTTTTTATTACTTCTAATTTACAAATGATAATTTAAAACAAGCTAAACCTAGTGTCAAAGAGATTGAGAGTAAACGGGCATATTTTGAGATTTATTGACTTTTGCCGAGCTTAAAAGCTCATATCTTGGTCTATTATCATCAAATAGGCTTAGTGCATAAACTTTTAGTTCTTTTAGGGTTAGCGCATTTAAGGCATCTAAAAGTCGTTGTTGCATATGAAATTCATGATCTCTGTTACCAATAGCAAGCCATAACCGTTGTGAGCGTAGGCGCAGGTTTTTATCTTTTTCTGCAATATGAGTACTAAGGCCGTGTTTTTGCTGTTGCCAATCGTTTTCATCAAGTGCATCAATATTATCAAGGTAGTTTTTAATAAAACGGTTATGTCGATGCAATAAAGTTTTTGCATCAAACTTAGGTGACTGCACATAAAATGCTATACCAGCACGCGTGTTAAATGGTGCATAACCTGCGCCTACTAAATAACCAAGTTGCTGTGTAGTTCGTAATTCATTAAAGTAATCTTGATTAATTAAATGATTTAACGCCATCATTTTTACTTTTTCGGCCACGCAATCCGTTTGCGCTTGATAGTAAATAACCATTGCATGGTCGTTACAAGGAAGCTCTAACTCGTAGCGAGTTACTTTTTTAATTTCAAAAAGAGGGCGTCTTAAATCTTCAATTATGGTTGCGTTTTTTAAGTGATTTGCGACCTTTTTTTGAAAGGCTATTGCATCACTTTGCTGCCAGTTACCATGTAAAAATGATTCAACATGTAGTGCTTTAAAAAAGTCTGTTCTGAACTCATTAAATTGCTGAAAACAGGTGTTTTTTAATGCCGATGCAAGCTCCCCAGGTTGTGGGTTCCAAGGCATTATTTTTGCGCCTAAAATACTAAATAACTCACTGACTGGTTTGTTTTGGTTGCTATTGCGCCAATGCCTTACAAGCTGTTTTTTATATTCAGCAAAGCGTTTTGCACAGATCTCTACATTAAATAAAGCATCTATTAATTGATCAACAAGCTCTAACTGGCTAGATGAAAGCCCCGCGGTATGTAGAGTTAATCCACCTTGATGCGAGGTTAAGTGGTAGCTAAGTCCCGCAAGTTCTGCTGGATAAAATTGCTCGCCGACACTATCCATAAATAAATCTGTAAATAAGCGGGTGAGTGCCATATGTTTTACATCTTTTACGGCAAAATCAGAATCCATGGCCAAATAAAAATGGCCTTTAGCAACGCGAAATGTATTGTCTTGTTTAAACCAAAAATCAAAACCGGGTTCTTTTACTAATAATTCGGGTTTTGTTTGTGGTTTTACGACATCAAATAACACCACTTCTTTTGTTAAATAAGGATTAGCTGTAGGTAGCAGCATTTCGCTCAACGGCTTATTTATCTCGCTAAGGGCATCAAGCCAACTAGGTGAAATATGTTCTACTTTATATGGTGTGTTGTACCATGCCGTTTTATGTTCAGGCTCTACATCTGGATGTATAAGTACGATGCGCATATTATGTGGCGTTAACCACTGCATGGCCATTTCGTGGGTCGCTTTTTTAAAGCCTTCCATTAAATAGTCGCCTTGCACGTAATTTGCTTCGTCGTAATGCTGCATATTAATGCTTAAATTACTGACCCAATCAATTAAGCGTGATTTTTCTTGGTTATCGAATGCTATTTGTAATAGATTTTTTTTATCTTGATATAAGCGCGGCAATTTTTCGGTGTTATCGTTAATTAAACAAATGTATTCAAACACCATTTCAATAATGTCTTCAAAGTATTCAATACCCTCATCGGTAAGCGCTAAGCTAATATTAAAATCTTTGAAGTTGCTGCCATTAATACCACCGCCAGCAGAAAGTGCATTGATCCAGCCTTGTTCTTTTAAAATAGAATAAAGAGAACCCGCGCCTTCATAGCCAAGTAAATGGGCAATAAAACTTACTGTTTTATGGCGATAAAAGTCGTCAATATTAGGCATAGCAAAACTTATAATAAGTTTTTGCATATGCTTATGGGGCTCAATATGGAGTATTTTCCCTATGTCTTGTTTGCGATAAAGTGGCTCACTGATCTCTGGCTTTTTAAGGTTTTTGTTGCCGTTAATTGCGCCAAAGTAAGTTTGAGTCCAGCTTTGTAGTGTATCTAGTGTTTCGTTTGCGCAAATAACTAAAGTCATCCACTGAGCTTGGTACTGGCTATTAAAAAAGTCACGAAGCTCATCACTAATACAGCGCTCTCTGTCAGCTAAGGTTTGTAGGTTTCCTACAGAAAATTTAGCAAATGGATGAGCTGGGTTTACCGTTTCTTTATGGGCTTGATAAATACGGCGACCGTCGTCTTTTATTTTTAGTTTAAACTCGGCTTCAATTGCGTTGCGTTCTTTTTCTGTTTCGGCTGAATTTAAAAGTGGCGCAATAAAAAAACGGCTAAATTGGGTAAGTGCTTGTTCAAATTCTTGATTGTTAATATCAAAAAAGTAACAGGTATGCTCAGTTCCGGTCCACGCATTGGTGTTGCCGCCAGCTTGCGAAACAAAATTATTAAAACTGCCTGAATCTGGGTATTGGTCAGTGCCTAAAAAAAGCATGTGCTCTAAAAAGTGTGCTAGGCCTTGCCTATCAAGAGGGTCGTCAAAATGTCCGGCGTTAACTGCCATTGATGCTGCCGCTTTTGTAGAATCTTTATCTTGCACTAATAGTACTTTTAGACCATTGTCCAGTGTAAAGGCGCGGTATGCTCTGTTATCATTGCGGCTGATATTCAAATGATGCTCCTGAAACTAAACGTTTACTTGTTAACAACAGATGATGGCTTCAGGAAAGCGAAGTACAGCTTAAAGATTTACCTGAATCTCATGAAAGAACTATTTTAGAAATAAATAGATTTATATTGTTAATATAGCTGACAAACGGGCAAACTGGCTACTGTTTTATATTCTTTAATCGGTTGATTTTTTATGAAAACAATCCTAATAATGCGCCACGGCGAAGCAACACCCATGCAGGCTGATGATGCAGGTAGAAATTTAACCCAAGCAGGGCATGATGAAGCTGAAAAAATGGGCCTTTGGCTCAGTAAAGCACATTACCCTGATGCACTGTTAGTTAGTCCTTACATTCGAGCACAGCAAACAGCTGCAGGTGTGGCTAAAAATAACGTATTTAAATTTAGCGAAACCACGTCTGATATAATTCCCGAAGGCAAACCTCAAATTGCTGCTGACTACATCGAAACACTTATTGCTACGAACCCCCAATGCAATACATGGCTTATAGTGGCACACATGCCTATTGTAAGTTACTTAGTGGACCAATTAAGCCCTGGCAATATGCCCATTTTTAATACGGGTGCTGTTGCTGTTATTAGTTACGATGAGCAAACCCAGCGTAGTAGTTATTTAAGTATAAATGCCCCAGAAAACGTTTAAATATAAATAATTGAGTAAAGTAAAATGACAATAGAACGTTTACAAACAGGTGCGCGCATGAGCCGCATTGTAAAACATAACGGCACTGTGTATTTATGTGGGCAGGTATGCGCCGACGCGCAAAAAGATATCAAAGAACAAACTCAAACTATGCTTGATAAAGTAGAGGCATTGCTTGATGAAGCGGGAAGTTCAAAAGAACATATGCTTAGCGCGACTATTTATGTAAAGAGCATGGAATACTTTGCTGATATGAATGCAGTATGGGATGCGTGGGTAACCGAGGGTTATGCACCAGCACGTGCCTGCGTAGAAGCTAAAATGGCACGTGATGCACTGCTTGTTGAAATTTCAGTCGTTGCAGCTTTAAAAGAATAATAGCTTTAATGACTTGCTCCCCCGTTGTACTCATCACTGGCTCTAGTCGAGGTATTGGCGCAGCTACCGCATTATATTTTGCAAAGCACGGTTATAATGTTTGCATTAATTATAAAGCAGATTTAGCTAGTGCAATATTGGTGGCAGAAAAAGTAAAGCAATTAGGCGTTGAGGCTGAAGTAATTCAAGGTGACGTGTCACTAGAGGCTGACGTTTTAGCTTTATTTATGCATATAGATAAAGTCTTTGGTCGACTTGATGTACTAATAAATAACGCCGGTATTTTAAAACCACAAATGCCTTTGTTAGAAATGAGTGCTGAGCGCATAAACGAAGTTTTGACTACAAATATTACCAGTGCTTTTTTATGTAGCCGTGAGGCAATAAAGCGAATGGGAAATGGCGGTAGTATTGTTAATGTATCATCGGGGGCCGCTAAAACGGGCTCTCCTAATGAGTACATTGATTATGCAGCATCTAAAGGTGCAATGGACACATTTACTATTGGCTTGGCAAAAGAGGTGGCAAGTAAAGGTATTAGAGTTAACTCGGTTAGACCTGGGCTTATTTACACTGATATGCATAGCGATGGCGGCGAAAAAAATCGAGTCGATCGTCTTAAAAGTAAATTACCCCTTGGCAGAGGCGGTACACCCGAGGAAGTTGCTGCAGCAATTTACTTTTTAGCTTCAGAGCACGCTTCTTTTACAACGGGTAGCTTTGTTGATGTAGCCGGCGGTTTGTAAGCTAAAGTAATAAAGCTAGCCAAAACGTAAAGCTAATAACACTTAAGATAGTAGAAAGTACGACAGCCCCAGCAAGAGTAGCTTCATGCTGCTTTATTTGACTCGCAATAAGATAAGCATTTACGCCAACAGGGGACGCACTTAAAAGTACTAATACATTGAGTATTTGCGTGTCTAGTTTAAATACATAAGTGCCTACCAATAAAACTAGCGCAGGCAATAAAAATATTTTTAAAATTGATGCTATTAACGCGGGTTGCCAATTTGCTGCTATTTTATAAAAAGCTAAATTTGCACCAAGTACAAATAGCGCACAGGCAATTGCTGGTTTAGCTAATAGCTCCAAACTATTTGCTAAGTCGGTGAACAGTGTTACTCCTAATATGTTTAATATAAGCCCGCACCCAATACTCAGTACTATTGGATTTAACACCATACTTTTCCCAAAATGCGACCACGAAAATTTATCGCTACTGCCTTTAGCGCCTATTAAAAAAGTAAGTGCAAATAACAATGTGCTATGAAAAGTAATGATCATAAACGCAATGGCTATCATCTCTTTGCCAAGCGATGCAATAACAATAGGAATACCCACTAACACCATATTTGAATAGCTAGAAGCAAGTCCAAAGACGCCGTGTTGTTGGTAATTTTTTAAATACTTTTTATTTAAATAAAAGCGATCAATTAAAATACCCACCCCAAACACGCTCAGAACGGGTATGTAAAAACTCAAAAATGCAAAAAGGCTAATGCTTTGCTGTAAGTTAATTTGCGACATATTTAACAATAAAAAAGCAGGCAAACTAATATAAAAAGTAAATTTACTTAAGCCTGCAATATGCTGCTTTTCGAAAAATTTTAATCGGCAACAGCTATAACCAAACGCAACAATAAAAATGAGTGGAAAAATAATCGAAAAAATATGCACGAAGTTACATCCTAGTAATAGCTAAAGTTAGCGTCTAAATTCATCACTTTGCGGTAAATTAATTAGTATGAGTACAGCGCCTCTACCACCATATTCGAGAGGGGCTTGGTGCATCGCTATTACGTCAGGGTGCTGTACTAAGTACTGAGGCACTTTGTGCTTTAGTACGCCGCCGCCAATACCGTGCACTACACATGCACAATAGTAATGCTGCTTTTTACATTCGTGAATGAGTCCAGCGAGTTCATCTTTAGCAAGTTCTTTATTTAAGCCATGTAAATCTAGCGTCAAATCGGGTGCAAAGTCACCACGGCGAAGCTGTTTAGCTAGGAAGGTATCTTGGCCTGGTTTTACATATTTAACCGTGCCGTGGGTGTCTATATCGGGAATATAAACGTCTGAGAAGAAAAATTCAGATTGAGCCTGCTTTTTTTGCTGGGCAAATTGCTTAGCTTGTGACACCTTAGGCTTTGTATCAAAACGATGAGTATCTTGTTTAAATACTTTGGCGCCTGTGATCGTTTGACGAAATAAGCTTATGTCGTCATTGCTTAGGGACGAATGTGATGGAGTGTCTTTTTTCATAACTATTACCTAAACAAAAAAACGTAAAAACGCAGCGCAAAAGGCGGTACAATACTTAAATGAGAGGCAATTGTAATTTGCCCAGCGCAGATAGGCAATGCAATCGTCTTAAAGACTCAAAACAGTCAGTAAGCTAATACAGGTAAAAATATATGAGCGATTTACAAATAGAAGAAGCAACACTCGAAGAAGCCGTTGCAGAACTGTCAACTTTACATGACTGGTTACGTTGGACTACAAGCCAATTTGCAAGTAGTAGTATATTTTTTGGACACGGTACAGATAACGCATGGGATGAAGCTGTAAGCTTATTACTGCCTGCGCTTAGCTTGCCTGTTGATGCGCCAAAAGAATTAATGCACGCGCGTTTAACAAGCACAGAAAAAAACCGACTTGCGGGTCTTATTGCAGAACGTATTAACGACTGCACACCAGTACCTTACTTAACAAACATTGCATGGTTTGCGGGTATGCCATTTTATGTGGATGAACGTGTACTTATACCTCGCTCACCGTTTGCTGAGCTTATCAGCAACCGCTTTACACCCTGGCTTGAAGAGCCACAATCGGTTAACCGCATATTAGATTTATGTACGGGGTCGGGTTGTATAGCAATTGCACTTGCTCAAGCTTTTGAGGAAGCACAAGTTGATGCGGTAGATATATCGTATGAAGCGCTTGAAGTGACAGACATTAACATTAACGATTACATGTTAAGTGATCGTGTGTTACCCATTCAGTCTGATGTATTTAGCGGTGTACCAGGTCAAAAATACGACCTAATAGTTGCAAACCCACCGTATGTTGATGCAGAAGATATGGCTGACCTGCCACGTGAGTTTCATCATGAACCAGAGCTTGGGCTTGCATCAGGCCACGATGGTTTAGATGTAACCCGTACTATTTTAAGTGAAGCGAGTGAACACCTAACTGATAACGGTTTGTTATTTGTAGAAGTTGGTAACTCTATGGTACATATGGATGCACTTTATCCGGGCGCGCCGTTTGAATGGATTGAATTTGAACAAGGCGGCTTAGGTGTATTTGTAATTAGCAAAAAGCAGCTAGATGAGTATTTTGCAAAATAAGTAAAAAATGAATAGCCAAGCCGTGTGCTTGGCTATTGGTAGTCATTAGGAATGAGGAAAGTTAATGGCAGGTAATAGCATTGGACAGTTATTTAAAGTGTCCACCTTTGGTGAGAGCCACGGCGTTGCATTAGGCGGCGTTGTTGATGGTACTCCCGCAGGTCTTGAAATCACAGAGGCCGACTTACAAATTGATTTAGATCGCCGAAAACCAGGCCAAAGCCGTTATACAACGCAGCGCCGTGAAAGCGATCAAATAAAAATATTAGCAGGCGTTTTTGAAGGTAAAACCACAGGTACCAGCATTGGTTTATTGATTGAAAATACCGATCAACGCTCGCAAGATTACGGCAAAATTAAAGATGTATTTCGCCCAGGTCATGGCGATTACACGTATTGGCATAAGTACGGCTTGCGCGACTATCGCGGTGGCGGTCGTTCATCTGCACGCGAAACCGCAATACGCGTAGCGGCAGGTGCTATTGCTAAAAAATACTTAAAGCAATTTCATGGTATTGAAGTTAAAGCATGTTTAAGTCAGCTTGGCCCTATTAAGGCGGAAATGTTTGACTGGGACGAAGTTGAAAATAACTTATTCTTCTTCCCTGATGCAAGTAAGCTTGAAGCGCTTGACGAATATATGCGTGACCTTAAAAAGCAAGGTGACTCAGTTGGCGCTAAAGTAAAAGTAGTGGCAAGCAATGTACCTGTTGGTCTTGGTGAGCCAGTATTTGACCGCCTTGATGCCGAACTTGCACACTCATTAATGAGTATTAATGCAGTTAAAGGCGTTGAAATTGGTGATGGCTTTGACGTAGTTGAGCAAAAAGGCTCTGAGCATCGCGACGAGCTAACCCCTGAAGGTTTTACATCAAACCATGCGGGTGGCGTACTTGCCGGTATTTCGACAGGGCAAGACATTATTGCTTCTATTGCGCTAAAACCAACGTCGAGTATTACCATCCCAGGTAACAGCATTAATACAAGCAACGAAGCGGTAGAGATGATCACCAAAGGTCGTCACGATCCGTGTGTGGGTATTCGTGCAATCCCGATTGCGGAGGCAATGATGGCTATTACCTTAATGGACCACTTACTGCGTCAGCGCGGACAAAATCCGCATGTAAATCATCAGCACGGGCCAATTAACGGCTCTGTGTAAGTATTTATAATTATAAAAAAACGCGGATTACCGCGTTTTTTTATGTCTGTAATTTAGTTTAAAGCCTTTCAGGAGTTGTTCAAGTAGGCCCTATATACTGCAAGAAGGAGGGTAGTAATCATGAACGATAATATTAATGAACACTCACAAATAAAAGCCCAAGCTGCAATAGCCCGCTTAGAGCGATTCAGTAAGTTAACTGATAGCAGCATTGGCATTCCTTTTACTAAATTTAATATAGGTTTGGAGGCTGTGATTGGTTTAATTCCCGTTATAGGTGATGCCGCAGGGCTAATTTTATCAAGTTATGTGCTGATAGAAGCGCAGCGTTTAGGTGTGAGTAAACGTATAAAGACTAAGATGATTATCAATATGCTCATAGACTTTGTGGGCGGTTTAGTGCCATTTTTTGGTGATATTTTTGATGCCTTTTTTAAAGCTAACACGCGTAATACACAACTATTAAAAAAGCATTTAAACAAGCAGTTAAGTGAGTAATTAATAGCTTTAAGTAACAGTTAGCAAAGAGACTTTAAACAAAATGTTGTTGGTTGTTAAATCACCTAGTAAGGTAGGAGCGTCTATTCACTTTGGTATCTACAATATGCAATTATTTATCGGTAATAAAAACTACTCTAGCTGGTCATTACGCGCATGGTATTTAATGAGTAAATTTGATGTTGAGTTTAGTGAAACCCAGCTGGTACTCGACACCCCCGACTTTTACAATGAACTAAAAAAGACCTTTGCTGTGCAAAAAGTTCCAGCGTTAATTGATGGCGATTTACAGGTATGGGATTCACTAGCAATTTGTGAATATATTAACGATGCTTACTTATCGGGCGCTGCATGGCCAAAATATATTACCCAAAGAGCTAAAGCGCGTGCGCTAAGCGCTGAAATGCATTCAGGCTTTATGGCGCTGCGCAGCGAAATGCCAATGAATATAAGAACTACCCGTAAAGTAGACCTATCGAGCGAAGCACTAAAAGACATAGCCCGTATAGACGAGATATTTGCACAGCAACAAGATGTGTTTCCAAATGAGTGGTTTTTTGGTGACTTTAGTATTGCTGATGCCATGTATGTGCCTGTTGTACTGCGCTTAAAAACCTATCAAATTACGTTATCGCCAGAGGCGCAGCAATATTGTGACTTTGTTATGCGCTGCCCAGTATTGCAAGGATGGATCACTCAGGCATTAACCGAGACCGATATTGTAGAGTGTGATGAAGCAGGAACGCCTGTATAATTATTGTTTTCTTATATGGCATGTTTTATGCCTTAAAATCATAAGTTTAAACTAGGCAGCTCATGTATCTAAATCACCCAAGGTATGGCAATACACCAATAACTACCAATACCCCAGTGACAATAGAGGCGATAGAGAATGCGCACTGGCGTTACTCGAGCCTTAAATACTTCCCTAATACGGTAATATTGGCTGATATAAAAAAGCAAAACTATGCCATTTATCCTCGGGCACTTTATGTTGATATTGAAGAGAAGTGCGGGACTTGCTCTAAGGCATTTATTTTTTTTGCTCAAGAGCAGCAATATTGGTTTGAAACATTAAGATTTTGGGTCGATTCACACTGTACTCATTGCTTTGAATGCCGTAGACATGCCAGATATATACTAATTCTACGTAAACGGTACGATATGTTAACTAGCTTAGCCAATAAAACCTCAGGTGAAAAAACACAGTGTAAAGAACTTGGTAATACTCTTTACTGTTTAGGTATTATTAAAAATATCAATAAAGTGAAAGATTAGTCCGCTTATATTTTACTATCACGCCTTATTTTTACTTTAGTTGTAAAAGCCCGTACAATTCGTCTCGTTTTTAATGCGCAAAATAGCGCTATAACCGAGACTAATTAGCCTAATTTTATGCATCAAATAGCTGATCTAATTTCAATTTTTGAGCGCACTTTTTATCAAAATTATAATACCCGATTGATAAAAGGCGATTGCGAACCTATTTATATTCCAGCTAATAATACAACGCCTTTTCATCAGGTTGTATTCGCTCATGGTTTTTATGCGAGTGCACTGCATGAAATTGCGCATTGGCTAGTAGCAGGCGATGCACGTCGTTTATTAGAAGATTATGGTTATTGGTATTGCCCCGATGGGCGCGACAAACAAAAACAAGCTGAGTTTGAAAGCGTAGAAGTAAAGCCTCAAGCTATAGAGTGGTTATTAAGCACTGCAGCAGGGTTTACTTTTAATGTGTCGGTGGATAACTTAAACGGCGAGCAAACATGTCGGTTTGATTTTCAGCAGCGAGTACATGCACGTGTATTATCGTTAATCGAAAATGGCTTTAACTCTCGTACAGAGTCACTTTTAAAAGCACTCTCTGATTTTTATAATACACAGTGGCCATTAACAGCGCAGCAATTTAATTGGCAACATCCGAAGGAGCTTTGTAATGGCGTTTAAATTAGGTTTAATTGTAAACCCAGTAGCGGGTTTAGGCGGAACAGTTGCTTTAAAAGGTAGTGATGGCGCACACACAGCCGCTAAAGCAATCGAATTAGGTGCAGAACCCAAAGCAAATAGCCGCACAAAAGCAGCGCTTGAAGTGCTATTGCCTTATAAAGAGCGCTTAACCATTTACACCGTTAACGGTGACATGGGTGAGCAAACAGCAAAAGCCTTGGGCTTTAATGTAGAGGTTGTATATAACTCTGAAGTAATAACAACCCCAGATGACACAGAACAAGCAGCAAAAGTACTTAAAGACTTTGGTGTTGATTTAGTTTTATTTGCTGGAGGCGATGGTACAGCGCGTAATATTTGCCATGCAATCGAAGATACCATTCCTGTACTTGGTATTCCTGCAGGCTGTAAAATTCATTCTGGTGTATACGCCATTACACCCAAAGCAGCAGGGCGCGTAGTCGAAATGCTGGTTAAAGGTGAGTTAGTTACCTTAGCTGACGCAGATGTAATGGATATAGATGAAGATGCCTTTAGACAAGGCACAGTAAAAGCAAAGCGCTACGGCGAAATGCAAACACCTAGCGAAGTACGCTATATGCAAGCGGTTAAAAATGGCGGCAAAGAAACCGACGAACTCGTACTTGCCGACATTGCTGCGCATGTTGTATCGCAAATGGATGAAGACACATTTTATATAATGGGTAGCGGCTCAACCGTTGAGGCCATAATGGAAGAAATGGGACTTGAGAATACGTTGCTTGGCGTTGATTTAATAAAAGATCAAACCTTAGTTGCTCAAGATTTAACGGCGAAGCAATTACTTGAGCTTACACATGATCAAAGTACTAAGTTAGTCATTACGCTCATTGGCGGGCAAGGGCATATATTTGGCCGTGGTAATCAGCAATTGAGCCCTGCGCTTATACGTGCAATTGGCAAAGAAAACATTATTGTAGTAGCAACAAAAACAAAACTACAAGCGCTTAATAGCCGCCCCCTTATTTGTGACACCGGCGATGGCGAATTAGATGATGAATTAACGGGTTATATTAAAGTAACCACCGGATTTAACGACCATATTATGTATGCAGTAGGGCACCAAAACCTTGAAAATACAGGTGCTTTGCAAAACCAGGAGATTAATAAATGAGTTTAGTGAACTATATCGATGCAGCCCAGCAGTACTTCGATGATTTAGTAATAAAAGCAACTGACGATGAGTTATTTGCAGGCGGCTATTTACGAGGTCATTTTGATCTTGCAGTTGGTTATGCCGAAGTAGAAAAGCTGACAATCAGTATAGATGAGCTAAACGAAACTGTAGAGCAGAGCTTAGTTAAAGCGTATCGTAATGGTGAGCTTAACGAAGAGGACAAGACATTAGTTGCACGCTTGTGGGAAGAAGTTAAAGCCCTCGCTTAAAAGTAAGTGATACAAAAAACACGATTTGTTTATCACTATCGTGTTTTTTTGTGTCCAAAACTTTTAAAGCAGATTTTTATGTTAATTTACTGTTTTGTTTTTATGCGATATTGTTACTAAAATAAATTTTAGGAACAATAAAAATGAATAATAATCACGACGCTTTACCTTCAGGGGTTGTTGCGCGTTTTTTAAATTTTGTTGAGCGGGTTGGCAATAAGCTTCCAGATCCAGCCGTAATATTTCTGTTTGCAATGTTATTAATTTGGTTTTTGTCGTGGTGGTTTTCAGGTGTAAGCTTTGATGCAATAGATCCACGTACCGGTGAAGCGATTATTATTAATAATATGCTGGCAAGTGATTCGCTCGCTACCTTTTTATCCTCTATGGTAAAAACCTTTACCGGCTTCGCTCCCTTAGGTGTCGTTTTAGTAGCTATGTTAGGTGTAGGTGTTGCTGAGCATTCGGGCTTTATTAATACTGGCCTTAAGTTAATGCTTAAAGTTACTCCTAAAAAGCTATTAACGCCTTCAATCATCTTAGTGGCCATTGTGAGCCATACCGCTACTGACGCAGGTTATGTATTAGTTATTCCACTTGCCGGTGTTATATTTTATGCTGCAGGACGCCATCCGCTTGCGGGTATTGCAGCGGCATTTGCAGGAGTCAGTGGTGGTTTTGGGGCTAACTTTATTCCATCAGGGATTGATCCATTACTACAAAGCTTTACCCAAAGTGCGGCGCAAATAATTAATCCTGCAATGACAATTAACCCGTTAAATAACTGGGCATTTGCTTCAGCATCTAGCTTATTTATTGTGGCATTGGGCTGGTACATCACCGATAAAATTATTGAACCACGTTTACAAAAAACAGCGGTTGATGGTGCGAAAGAGGATTTACCTGTATTTGAAGATGCACGTAGTGATGAAAAACGTGCCTTTTATATAGCCAGTACCGTGATGATTGCAGGGCTTGCGTTATTAGCATTTATCTCTGCTCCAGACGATTCTGCAATGCGCAGTAGTGACGGATCCCTTACTAATTTTAGCTCTCCTTTAATGCAATCTATTGTACCATTAATATTTTTACTTTTTTGGCTACCTGGCACTGTATATGGTTTTACGGTAGGTACCTTTAAAACTTCAAAAGATATGATTGATGCTATGAGTAAAGCGATGAGCGGCATGGCATATTATATCGTCATGGCGTTTTTCTGTTCGCTATTTATTGCTGCATTTAGTAAATCAAATTTAGGTGCATTACTCGCAATCGAAGGTGCGCAGTTATTAAAGGCAATGGAATTGCCAAGTGCAGTAACGGTTGTGGGCATTATCTTTTTAACTGGCTTTGTTAACTTGTTTGTAGGTTCAAGTTCAGCAAAATGGGCGTTACTTGGCCCTATTTTTGTACCGATGTTAATGCAACTTGGCATTTCGCCAGACTTAACTCAAGCCGCTTATCGTGTAGGTGACTCAAGTTCTAATATTATTACACCGTTAATGCCATACTTCCCATTAGTGGTGGTGTACTGTCAAAAGTATGTGAAAGGCACAGGTATAGGTACTTTAATTGCTATTATGCTACCGTACTCAATCGCCTTTATGATTGGCTGGAGTATCTTTTTATTAGGTTACTGGGCACTTGGTATTCCACTAGGGCTTGATGCTAGCTACGTTTACCCAGCTTTGCCTTAATAAAGTATAAATATTAAGAGCTTATATTAGCCTTGCCACGAAAATGACAGGGCTTTTTTATAAGCTTTAACTTTGTAAGCCAATGATGGCTATCTTTCTAGCCCTCTGACAATATAACCAAAATAGCTAGCTTCACCGATTACATAAACATAGTGCCCTTTACTATTGATAATGGATGATTTCTCTTCATACCACCGAAGCTCGTGTATTTGCTTAGTTTTAGGATCTAAAAAAGATAAACGTGTACAACTATTTTCATAATCACTGCCGCACTCTTCAACGTCTGTCAGGATATATTCTTTATACCAATAATCACTTTCAGTGAAATAAGCAAACAGCTTTATTGGAAGGGCTAAATAGATATAAAATATTGCGTATATTAAAAATGGAGCTGCCAAATAGCCTAAAATAAATGAAGCTAGGTTCTTTATTCCTGAAATATTATGCTTAAATGATTCTCTATATTTACTGCATTGCTTATATTTTTTGAATACAAGCATATTCAAATAGATAAATAGTGCACCTGAAATAATAGGGATAATCCAAAAAATAGTAATGTCATATTTTTTATTTGCAATAAATGGAGGGTCTGTAAAGTCTATTACAATTGGAATAGCCATGAATAAAATAAGAGGGCTTAGTAGCGCTATGATTGGTAGGTATTCATATAATTTTTTCATATCAGTGATCCTTACTGTCAAAAATATTATTTTTTTACAAAGCCTGGCGCATTATTTAGTAAATGTTGATGACTAGCTTGGTAGTCTGCATAAAAAATGACTGCTTCATCCTCAGCTAGTGAGTTAACAACAGTTGAGTACCAATCTATGTATTGAAGTTGCTCTTTTGTAGGAGAATATTTTTCAAGTTTGAAGTAGTTAATAAAGTCATTGCATAAATCTTTAGTTGTATTCTTCTCAGACCATGTCAGTTTGCTGCTAGAGTTGATGCTACCATAAGTAATTAGATCGTTAGTTGGCCACTTCCCATCTTTAGTGTGACCAATTATATAGCGCCAATCACAACCGCTGGGCGATAATCCAGCATATAGGTATATGTGAAAAAAACCTTTATTATGAAGTAGGGCTACCATTCGGGTTATTTGGCTTGTTAAAAGTTTCATTTATTTACATCTCTCCCTGAAAGTAATACAGCTGCTTATTCCTATTACGGCAGCCATTTTAATAGCGAGCTTCTGAATTTTTCCTCTAACTAACCTGAACTCTGGTTAAGAGATTTATTATTCAGAGTTCAGGTTAACTAGTTTTCTCATGTTACAGACACAAAAAAACCTTGTCACTTTCGTGGCAAGGTTTTTTTATTAAAGAGTCGTTGCTTATTTAGCTGTGAAGCTTACTGGGCGACGTTCTTTACGAGGGCCAGTACGCTTATCACCGCGTTGGCTATCGTCTTTATCTTTACTAAAGGTGCGCTTTTTGTCACCAGCTGGACGCTCAGAGCGTTCTGCACGTGGCTCAGCAGGGCCTTGATCTTGTGTAATTGTTAAGCCCATAGGACGTTTACAAATAAACACTTTTTGGAAATGATCAAGTACATCTTTAGGCATGTTTTGCGGCAATTGAACCGTACTGTGATTGTCGTGTAAACGAATATCACCAATAAACTTGCTTGAGATGTCAGCTTCGTTAGCGATAGCGCCAACAATGTTCTTAACCTGAACACCGTGTTCACGACCTACTTCGATACGGTAAGTATCCATAGGGCCTGCATCACGGCTGTTACGTTCGCGAGGTTTACGCTCAGCGCGTTCACCACCACGTTCGCCGCCACGTTCGTTACGACGTCCACGGTCACCACCGCGATCATTGCGGTCGTTACTACGTGGGTTGCGATCGTTACGCTCGTTACGTTCACGAGGTTGAATCTTAACTTCTTCAACTTTAATTGGAGACTGTTGCTGTGCTAAACACAGTAACGCACCCGCTAAGCTTTCAAGAGGAAGTTCAAGTTTTTCAGCCATATTAGTAGCTATCTCGTTAAAGAATGTAATATCTTTGTTTTCAAGCGCAATAGTTAATTTTGCTTGTAACGCTTCAATACGTTTTTCTTCAACGATTTTTGCAGTTGGTAATTCAACTTGTGCAATTTCAGACTTCGTATGACGAATGATATTTTTAAGTAAATAACGTTCGTTATGTTTTACGAATAAGATTGCTTTACCAGTACGACCAGCACGACCTGTACGGCCGATACGGTGAACGTAGGCTTCAGAATCTTGTGGGATATCGTAGTTGATAACTAAGCTTAAGCGGTCAACATCTAGACCACGAGCAGCAACGTCTGTTGCAATAACAACATTTAGCATGCCGCTTTTTAAGCGTTCTACAGTGCGTTCACGTGCTTGCTGGTTCATATCACCATTAAGTGGAGCAGCAGAGAAACCTTCGCGCTCTAATAACTCAGCAAGTTGTACTGTATCGTTACGCGTACGTACGAAAACAATAGCACCTTCATACTGTTCAGCTTCTAAGAAGCGAACAATAGCTTTATTTTTATGTACGCTTGCATTCCAAAACACTTGCTCAACAGATGATACTGTAGAGTTACGCGCAGAAATATGAACCTGTTCAGGATTGTTCATATACTTGCTGCTGATGTTTTGAATTTGCTTAGGCATAGTCGCAGAGAAAAGACATGTTTGCTTTTCGCGCGGTGTTTTTTCCATGATGCTTTCTACATCATCGATAAAGCCCATACGTAACATTTCATCGGCTTCATCAAGTACAAGTGCTTGTAGAGCATCAAACTTGATAGTGCCACGGTTAATGTGATCGATTAAACGACCTGGAGTTGCAACAATAACCTGAGCGCCACGACGAAGTGCGCTTAATTGGATACTGTAGCTTTGGCCACCATATAGTGCCAATACTTCAATACCACGAACATGTTTAGCATATTGTTCGAATGCCTCAGCAACTTGGATCGCAAGCTCACGTGTTGGTGTGAGTACAAGGATCTGTGGCTGTTTCACAGACGGGTCAATATTATTTAGTAATGGCAGTGCAAATGCTGCGGTTTTACCTGTACCCGTTTGAGCTAGTCCCAGTACGTCCTTTCTTTCTAGCAATAACGGTATACATTGAGCTTGGATTTCAGATGGTGTCTTGTAACCCAACTCTTCAACTGCCTTCAAAATTGCAGGAGAAAGATTTAGAGATTCAAACGTGACTGGTTCTGACATTAATACGCCTCAACGAATTTAAAGAGGCGCGCATTATATAGGATTCGCGAGGCAAATGCTTGTATAAATTGAAACTAATTTGTATGTGTTTGATGTTGGTCTAAATTTAACCAGCTCAATGTAGGGTTTATTAAACTGGTTAACATATTTAATACAAAGCTTATTTATACAAGCCTAGGTTTTCTTTTGCGTAAGCTTCAAATTCTGTAAATCCACCAATGTGATTTTGGTCTACAAAAATTTGTGGAACAGTAGGGCAAGGCTTACCCGCTGACTTTTCAAGGTCGGCTTTACTTATACCTTCTTTAATTATGTCGATGTAACGAAATTTAAAGTCATCACGTTCGTTTGATAATTGCTCAGCAACATCTTTCGCACGAACACAAAATGGACAACCTTCACGGCCAAAAATTACGGTTAACATAGCTTTCTCCTCAATTTGATTAATATCAGTTTAAATGAATGGAAAATTATTTAAAGAGAAAAAAATCGATTGCACCATTCTAATAAAAGCATAAATCATATTATGCATAGCAATATGATTTGCAAAATGCGAATGAAAAACCAGAGCCCTGTTTGTCTAATACTTAAGTCTATGAATGCAAGTGTGTTTACAAGAATTAATTTATGGCACATAACTTGATGATATAGAGCTATACATTGGGTTAACGAGAATGCTTTATGAATATTAATAGTCACGTTTTAGAAATTATCCAAGGAGTAATAGGTAAATATTGTGAAACCCAAAGTCAAAAATTCTCTATTACCTTAATCAATAAGTTGCAATGTAACTACGTCTGTTTGCAAATTCCGCCAGAGCAAATGATTGCACAATGCGAGGCGTTTCTTACTCCGGCGCTAGCAGCAGTAAAGCAGTGCTTTTTACTTAACCTCGAAGCAAATATTCAGGGAGTTAGTATTCACTATCAGATTGATGATTCTGAACAAGTAAACACGTTGGATTTTCACGGGCTCTTAGCAACTAAAGAGTCTGTTAGTTTAGCGCTTGATGTTAGACAAAATGTAGACGTTTTAACTGATTGCGAAGCGTTACTCAAAAGCTGTTTAAAAATGTCAGCTAATACTCACGATCGTTTTGGTTTAAATTTTAAATTATTTAATAGCACGCTTAGAGAGTCTGCACAGCTAGAGGATTTACGCCATCTTAGTGGTAACGCATTAATTGATAAATTAAATAGTGACAGCTTAAATACACACATAAAGTTGTGCTCTATTAACGACATTTACGAGCTGAGCCAAGCTCATAAACTATCTAAAAAAATATTAGGCTGGCCATTTTTTGATACCGACTTAATTACTATTTTAACAACATTTCACACACAAACACGTTTATCGGTATTAGTAGCAGACGACAGCTTACCGAGCCAAATTGCTACAAAAGTAATGCTTGAAATGCTGGGCTGCTTAGTAACGTGTGCAGAAAATGGTGCCAGTGCATTAACACTTGCTCAAAATGAACCATTTGACTTG
Source organism: Pseudoalteromonas sp. S8-8 (assembly GCF_000497875.1). Lineage (NCBI taxonomy): Bacteria > Pseudomonadati > Pseudomonadota > Gammaproteobacteria > Alteromonadales > Pseudoalteromonadaceae > Pseudoalteromonas > Pseudoalteromonas sp. S8-8. Next base: position 34,048 of record NZ_AUTR01000065.1, on the reverse strand, counting down.
CTACTTTTAGATGAGCGTATGCCAGGAATGTTTGGTAGCGATGTGGCGCAGCAATTAGTTAGGCAAAATACACCTAATAACAATACTCCTAAAGTTATTTTAACGGGGTTAACAGGCGATGAGCAAATAGCTGAGTTGTTTGATAAAGGAATTACTCACTATTTACAGAAGCCAGTGACAAAAGCGGTACTTGAGAAATTTATTAAACCTTGGCAGTTAGCCTCTTAAATTGATTAATAAGGAGAGAGTTATGGATGATTTCTCTAAGACAGCACCTATTTTAATTGGTTTTCAAAACAATTACTTTTTGCCAAAAGGTATTTTGTATGACGAGGTTGAAGAGTCATCAAGAATTACTGGCGTGGGGGAAAATACACTCTATTTATTGACCTTCTGGGCAGAGCAATTTGCTTTAGTTATTAATACACCCATTCACTTTACGCAAAACTATAGCGAGCTTAAAAATCCGATTGGTATATTAAAAGTCATTGCGGTGGGGGCATTTAAAGCGGGTTCGTACGGTGCTCAAACCATTAAGCAGCTAGACCTTTTTAGTAATATTATAGAGGTGGTATTTGGGAAAAGAAGTTTAAATGCTTTTACACATATAGATTTAGCCGAAAACATCAAAAAACATGGGGCCACTAATATAATTTTAGCGGGTACTGTGTCTTCTATCTGTATTGATTCAACTGTGCGCACTGCTGTTGCACGTGGTTCTAATGCCACTATTTTAAGTGACTGCACACCGAGACGCACTCCTTTTGAACAAGCATTCTACTGTGAAAAGGTTTCCCTTCTTTATGCACGAGTTTGTGAGAGTAATACTTTTATAAAGTATTGGAGAGATCATGAATAATAATGATGAGCTACAAGTTCAAATCCAATATGCACTAGTTGAAAAACTTTCCAATAGTAATCGACGTCAAGCAAAGCTATTAGCTATTTTAGATGAGTGTATTTTTGAGTGTGATAAACATTTGAATTTTACTTATATTAATGAAGCTTGGGAGAAGAAGTTAGGTTACTCAACCGATTCATTAATTGGCTCCAATATTACTAAGTTAATGAATCGCGATGATATTATGCATTTTGTCGCATACAGCTGTTGTTTACTAGAAGGGAAGCAGGCTCCCAGTGTAGAAATACAAATTAAAAGCAGCATCGGGCTCATGAACTGGTTTGAGTTAAGGTTAGTTTATGATGAAAAAAGCGGCTTTATAGGCTCGTTCTATGACATTCAACGTCATAAAGATTCTCAATTATTGCTCACACAACAACAAAAATATGTAAAACGCTTATCGCTTGTTGCAAGCCATACAAATAACTTAGTAATAATTACAGATAAATTTGGCGTAATTGAGTGGGTTAACAATAGTTTTGAAGTACTTACAGGTTACACCTGTGATGAGGTTATAGGCACTAGCCCAGGTCAATTACTGCAAGGGCCAAAAACATGTGAAAAAAGTCGTAAGGTTATGTCTCACGCTGTAAAAAATGGGCTTCCTTTTCAAGTTGAAACCACAAATTACGATAAAAATGGTAACGTTTATTGGGTTGCTATTGATGCAAATCCAGTGCGAGATGATGAAGGTAAAGTAAAGCATTTTATCGCTATAGAAACTAATATTACGCAGCGAGTTAAAGCTGAACAAGCAATGGCAGAGATAGAATATAACTACCACTCTGTCGTCGATAATATTCCTGATATTGTTTTACGCCTTGATACATTTGGCAATTTATTATTTATAAATCAAGCATGGCAACGCGTCTTACACAGCAGTGTAGATGAGAGTCTTGGCTTACCTATAATTAAGTTTATAGCAAAAGAAGATGTAGAAAAAATTAGTAGCACTTTGCTTGATTATAAACAAGGTAAGCGTGATATACGTCGCTTTGATATACGTTTGATTAATGCACAAGGCATAAATAATTGGGTTGAAATGACACTTACTCCCATTGTGGGTGGCTACGAAAGCGATTTGTTATCTATTGCCGCAACACTTGTTGATATACAAGAACGTATTGAAAGCGAGCAAATATTGCTTGAAGCTAAACATCAGGCAGAAACCCTAGCGGAGTCAAAAAGCCGATTCATGGCAAATATTAGTCATGAAATTCGCACGCCATTAAATGCTGTGATTGGATCTGCAGATATTTTGCATCATACCGGTTTAACTTCTGAACAAATGCGTTATACACAAATGATTAAAACAAGTTCTGACGCGCTATTAAGTGTATTGGACGATGTATTAACGTACTCACGCTTTGAAGCACAAGCTATAACACTCGATAATCAGCCATTTAGTATTGATACGTGTATTGAGGAAGCTGTAGATATTATTACCCAAAGTGCTTTGCAAAAAGGGCTTGAGGTTGTTTTTGATTTTTATCCTGATGTACCCGCTCAAGTAATTGGTGATCATGTACGTATAAGGCAAATAGTCATAAATTTATTAGCCAATGCGATTAAGTTTACTCAGCATGGTGTAATAACGGTTACTGTTAAGTGCACTCATATTGAAGGTAATAATTTAAACCTTTATATATCTGTAAAAGACACTGGAATGGGAATCGCAAAAAATAAAATAGAAAGTATGTTTATGCCTTTTATTCAATCAGATAATTCAATTACCCGAAAACATGGTGGTAGTGGCTTAGGCCTTGCGATATGTAAGCAAATTTGTGATGTAGTAGGGGGAGATATTTCGGTTAACTCTGAGCTCAATAAAGGGAGTGAGTTTATCGTTAATTACCCGTTAAAAATAGACACAACCGACTCAATATTGCGAGAGGGGTTTGCAGCACGAAGTAAAAAGCCAAGAGTATGGATTGTAGGACATAACCAAATTTTAAAAACCGCGTTGGAGCACACACTCACTCGGTTTTCTATCGCTTTTGAGCACTATGAAATATGCCCAGATATCCCTGAGTATGATAGTTTTCCTGATGCAATTGTATTAACTGATCCTCCAATGCTAGCCCAAACACGCGAGTGTATAAATACATATAACTCCCTTAATTCACCGTGTTTACTTATCTTAGACTTACTAGGTGAAAGCTTATTACCGCAAAATCTTAACGACAGAGAGCTTAGGTTAAATGGCCCTTTTAAAGTATCGCATGTACCGCGAGCAATTAGTTTATTGGAAGAACAGTTATTTCATTTAGATATTATATTTACTAATCGTGAACAAAAAGAAGCCTTAGAAAGCCCTTCAGGGTTAACTCAGTTGAATGGGACCAATGTATTGGTTGCTGAAGATAATACTAATAATCAAATAGTAATAAGGCAGTTTTTAGAGCAAAAAGGCTGTCGGGTACATATTGCTAGTGATGGGCAAGAGGCAATAACCAAGGCTAAAAACAATAAACTTGATATTATTTTTATGGATATCCAAATGCCAATACTCGATGGGATTTCTGCAACTAAAGCAATCAGAAAGTTAGGTATAGTCACTCCTATAATAGCGCTCACAGCAAATGCAATTCATGGTGATAAAGAGCGATTTATAGAAGCGGGGATGAATGATTACTTAGCTAAGCCAATTGTAAGTGAGACACTTTATTTATTGCTTGATAAATATGCCCCAGAGCAGGTTATTGAATCTAAACATTTAAAGCTCTCTCGTTTAGCGCAAGTGTGGGAAAAGCTGAGCTGAGCAATGAAGAACAATATAAAAAGTGGGTTTGTGTTGCATAAAACTTGATAAACGAAGAAATTAACCTAGTATTTTAGGAGTAAGTTAAATTTATTTTTTAGTATTTAATGAGTGTTTTTATTATGGTTTTTCAATTTGATTCGCAAATTGCAATTCAAAATAAAAATACAACGTTACGAATTATTTTTGGATTCTAAATTACATTTTTAATTTTTTTAATACTTTGATTTTGTTGTTTATTTTATCTTTCGTTTGTTTTTGTTTAGTTGGCACGGCTTTCGCAACATATTAAATATCAAATCAAGACGAATTTAGTTAAATTTTAAGGGGTGCAAAATGCAAACAAACACAAAAGCTAAACAACAGCCTAAAGGTAACAATTGGGTACTAACACCTGAAATTATGGTTTTGTCTATTTTGCTTGTTGCCACTTTAATAATAGGTATTACAGTTTTACGAGGTAGCGATTCGATTGAACCGTTGGCAGATATACAGCCAATTACTTTTACACAAGCTGATGTTGAAAACGCACAGTTGATGAGTAATACATTTGACTCGCAAAATACTAACTATGCACAACATGTAACTGCTCCTAAAAACGAAAATAATGACACTCTTTCAAACTAGAGACTTTTGCGCAGGTAACTATTTATAGTTGCCTGCGTTTTTTTATGTTCCTACCACCGTTTTAACTTTCTATCCCTCCCTATAAAATTAGCTATATGCTTTTAAATTTAGATTGTGCTTAACTTAGACAGAGTTTTATCAAAGCTTTCTCTTTTCTCACCTACAATTGCTAACACTAGCTTTAGTAGCAGCTATTAACTGGCTTATCTGTGCTTTATAGGCTCGATTAAGCGCTCATTTGCCAATTTAGGTGCATAGCAAACTGAATTGCAAAATGCGAATAAAGTGGGAGAACTAAAATCTTTTAACCTTCCAATTTAACCGCCTGAATCTATTGGTTTTTATTTCTATTTTTCCACATTTAAAATGGCCTGTAAATTGCTACTCATTATAATAAGTCACTAAGAGTGAAAAACGGAGCAAAATCATGAGTGCGTTTAAATACCTAGAATCGGAAAGCCCAGTCAATCTCGCAAGATGGCATGAGTTAGAAAGAATCATGTCTGATTCAATGCAAAATAATTATTTTAAAATGGTTTATCAACCGCTTGTATCATTAGGAACGGGAAAGTTGGTCGGCTTTGAGTCGCTAGTAAGGTGCCAATCACCGCGCTTTGGTATTGTAGGCCCTGATGAGTTTATCCCGCATGTAGAGCAATCGGGAATGATTTTAGAATTAGGTGACTGGATTTTTGAGCAATGTTTGTCTGATCTAAAACAGATGCGACATTTTGGTATGACAGATATTGCTGTTTCTTTAAATATTTCACCGGTACAAATTTTAGATGGTGATGTGTTTTCAAAAGTAATGGCTTTGCTAGAAAAGCACCAAATACCACCACAAGCCATTAAAGTTGAATTAACGGAAACAGCGCTCATTCATAGCCCTGATAAAATAGCTAAGGCGTTTGAAAACTTCCATAAAGAAGGCGTAAAGGTGTGGATTGATGATTTTGGCACTGGGTACGCGTCTTTAGGTCTACTTCGTCAATTTGATATTGATGGTTTAAAAATTGATCGCAGTTTTGTAAGTGGTATTGCAACTAATAATGAAGACTTTACGTTATGTAGTGCAATTATTGCGATGGCTCAACGATTGGGCTTACAAACTGTAGCAGAAGGTATTGAAGAGAATGAGCAATTACAAATATTAGAACAACTTGGTTGTGATATTGCTCAGGGGTACTTGCTCGATAAACCGCAAACATTAACAAAAAGTATTGATACCTGGGCTCTGTAATTGTTTATATTCATTTTGATTTGCAAAATGCAAAAAATAAATTACTCTTAAACTACAACTCTTACATTTTATTAGTGTACGAAGCTTTAACTTACACAAAGGTTATTTATGCCTATATCAGAGCAGTTTATCGATAAAAGTATTACTGAGCTAAACGTTTTAATTCAACTTGAAAAGGATGTTGGAATAAGCGTTTTAGCCCGATTAGTAAACTTATTTATCGATGAATTAGTTACTATGGCAAACCAATTAGATACGGCAATTAGTAATGCAGATATTATAAAAATTAGAGAAATAATGCATGTTTTGAAAAACTCAGCTGCTTTATATGGAGCCGCTCCTTTAGCTGCATTGGCAACACAGTTACACGATTCACCACCACCAACCACAGAAGAAAATTTGCACGCAGCGCTTGTTATTAAGCATAACTTGGATAAAACCCGAGATGCATATCAAATAATGAGTAAGAGTATAGCTATCTAGGAGAAAGCCGTGTCAGATATAATGGGTAAAGGTCTTGTTTATATAGTTGAAGATAGCATCGCAAGTGGTGCTTTGTACGCAAGTCAGCTAGAGCAAGTAGGTTTTGAATGTAAGCATTTCGCAGATGGGTATTCTGCGTTGGTCGGTATTAAAGAAAAAATGCCTGCGGTGATAGTACAAGACGTATGTTTGCCTGATATAAGTGGGCTTGAAGTTTTACAATTTGTAAATAAACAAAAAAATCCTGCTAATGTAGTCATGATCACCTCAAATAGTTCTATTGATATTGCAGTGGAAGCTATGCGTTTAGGTGGCTTTGACTTTTTAGAAAAACCCTTCACAAGTCAGCGACTTATTAGCTCAGTAGAAAGTGCGTTAACACCCAAAGAGCAAACTAAAGTACAACCTTTGGTTGAAAGCAGTGATAAAAGCCAAGATTTTGTTGGTGAATCACTCGCAATGAAAACCGTTTTTAGATTGCTAGATAGCGCAGCTAGAAGCAAAGCATGCGTATTTATTACAGGTGAAAGTGGAACCGGTAAAGAAGTATGCGCACAAACCCTTCATGATTCGAGCCCTCGCAGCCAAGGTCCTTTTATTGCAATAAACTGCGCCGCTATACCAACCGAATTATTTGAGTCTGAATTTTTTGGTCATGTTAAAGGTGCGTTTAGTGGGGCGTTAAGCGATCGAAAGGGCGCTGTTGAAGTGGCCAACGGCGGTACGTTATTTCTAGATGAACTATGTGAAATGGAGCTTAACTTACAAGCTAAGTTATTACGCTTTTTACAAACCGGCATATTTAGCAAGGTTGGTAGCAGCGAGGTATTACACAGCGATGTTCGCTTGGTATGTGCAACCAACAGAAATCCAATAATAGAGGTAGCAGAAGGGCGCTTTAGAGAAGATTTATATTATCGTTTAAATGTTATCCCCGTAAAGCTCCCGCCTTTAAGGGAGCGCGGAAACGATATTTTACTGCTCGCTGAGTATATTTTAAAACAAAAAAGCGATAGCAACGCTAAACATTTTATTGGCTTTTCTGATGAAGTTAAGGCGCTTTTTTGTAATTACGATTGGCCAGGAAATATACGCGAACTGCAAAATGTAATTGAAAATACAGTCGTTATTAATGATGGCGATGTAATAGAAAGAGATATGCTACCAAATTCATTTGGTCTAGGCGCTGTAAAACACTCAAGCTCAGCTAAGTCAATTCACAATACAAACGATCAGAGTGTTCAATTATCTCCTATGTCGGTTCACGATATAGAACCATTATGGCAAGTTGAAAAAAGGGCTATTGAAAACGCAATCAAAAGCTGCGAAGACAACATTCCTCTTGCTGCTGCTTATTTAGGGGTAAGTGCATCTACCATTTATAGAAAAATAAAGGGATGGTCTTAAAGCTTTAATAGATTTTAATTGCAATTTTAGGTTGAATTAATAAAAGTTACCCTAAACTCTATGTGTAAGAGCAAAATTAATTTTTAATCTGAAATAGTAAAAGGAGATCGCAATGAGTAACACTAGTTTAAAACCTGCGGATATTATGCCATCACTAGTAGTGAGTGATGTTGATGAGAAAAAGGTAGATTTAGTTGACAGAATAAGTGACTCTCCGTGGAAAATGATTGTTGTTTATCGAGGCCAGCACTGCCCTAAATGTACTGCGCAACTCAACGAGCTTGCTAAAGTTCATAAAGACTTTAAAGAGGCTGGAGTTGAAGTGGTTGCAGTAAGTGGTGATAGCCATGAGCAGCTTAATAAACATCTTGAAAAAATAGATATTAACTTCCCAATTTACTATGGTTTAACAATCGAACAAATGACTGATTTAGGGCTACATATTAGCGAGCCTCGCAGTGGTGCAGAAACTGATCATCCATTTGCTGAACCAGGGATTTATGTGCTTAATGAAAAAAATCAGCTTCAAATGGTCGATATATCAAACAGCCCGTTTGTTCGTCCTGATTTAGAGCAACTGCTAGGTGGGATTAAGTTTTCAAGAGAAAACGACTATCCAATCCGGGGCACATTTATTAAATAGTATTCATTTTACATGGTTTCAAAAAAGGCACTCTTCAGTGCCTTTTTTATTTATTTTTAATAAATTTACTTGAAAACAATTTTACCGTCCATATATAGTTAAGTAGGACGCCTGATGGGTCCTAAATTAAACTTAAACAATTGAAATTTATATTATTAATTAAACTTTGCTTGAGCTTGTTCAATAGAAAAGCACATGCAAAATATCGCTTAAATATGAGGATATTATTATGCGTACAGTAGACTTATCACCACTTTATCGTTCATTTATCGGCTTCGAACATTTAGCATCACTTATGGATGCGGCAGCTAATACAGACAAGCAGTCGAGTTTTCCTCCTTACAATATAGAAGCACTCGATAAAGACAAATACAGAATCACTATGGCCGTTGCTGGTTTTAGTGATAGTGAATTGACCATTGAGTCAGAAAACAACACATTAAAAGTTGCAGGTATTAAAGCTAATAAAGATGAAAATAATGAACGTAAGTTTATTCATCAAGGTATAGCAGAGCGTAACTTTGAACGTAAGTTTCAGCTTGGAGACCATGTAAAAGTACTTGGTGCCGATTTAGCTAACGGCTTATTGAGCATAGAGTTACAGCGTGAAATTCCTGAAGCACTTAAACCACGTAAAATAGAAATTGGTAATAGCAATCTAATAGAAGGTAAATAGTCTTCTAAAGTACATATTCCCCTGATTATTTAGCCGCCTCATTTGAGGCGGTTTTTTTACTTAAAGCGCTTCTAAATTATTAAGGTAGTAGGTTGCTTGTTGCAGCGTTTGTTCTTGAAGTGTTTTATCTTGTTTATCCCAGTTTTTATATACCATACCAATACGTGGATTCTTCTCTAGCCTGTCTCTGTGTCTATTCATGAAATGCCAATACAAGCTATTTAGCGGGCAGGCCTTATCTCCTACTTTTTGTTTAACATCGTACTGACAGCTTTTGCAGTAATCGCTCATTTTATTAATGTAGTTACCGCTTGCAGCATAGGGTTTTGTTGCAATTATTCCATCATCGGCAAACTGGCTCATGCCTCGAGTGTTGGGCATTTCTACCCATTCTATGGCATCTATATAAACGCCTAAGTACCAGTTGTCTACGTCATCAGGGTTAATACCTGTAAGCATGCAAAAGTTCCCAATAACCATTAGACGCTGAATATGATGGGCATAAGCGGTTTCAAGGCTTTGTTTGAGTGAGTGGCTTAGACAATTCATTTTTGTAGAGCTGTTCCAAAAATAAGATGGCAGTTTATTTTTGGCTTGTAGCTGATTTTTAACTGCGTAGTCGGGCATGTTAATCCAATAAATGGCACGTACATACTCTCTCCAGCCTAATATTTGCCTAGTAAAGCCCTCTACTTGCGAGAGGGATATTTCATTGGGTCTTTGTTCGTATTCGCTTATTACACGTTTGATTACATATAACGGGTGGAGTATTTTTGCGTTTAGGGCAAACGATAAACGGCTATGGTACAGGCTGGTATTGTTTTTACTTTGATCTGTCATCGCATCTTGAAAGTGACCAAAGCGACTAAGTAAGTGCTCACAAAAGTATTCAAGAGATTCAATCGCTTGTTTACGAGTTGTTGGCCACTCCAGTGAATGTTGATTTATTTCACCCAAATAAGCGACGTTGTGTTTATTTAAACGAGAGATAATGCTGCTAACATCAGTATTGAATAACTTAGGCTCTGGGATGTCGGCTAAGTCTTTTTTGGAAAATTTATTACGATTATTACTATCAAAATTCCATTTGCCACCAGTTGGCTTTGCATCATCAATTAATATATTAAATTGCTTACGCATAGCACGATAAAAGTGCTCCATTGTTACATGCTTGTTTTTTGTAAAGCGTGTTTTTATATCGGTGAACGGTAATAAAAAGTGTTCAGTATCTGTAGCAATTACATTTAATGAGCTATCACTTTTAAACTTAGCTAATTGAGATTTTAGCCTAAACTCGTCAGGGTATTGATATTCAATAGAGTCGCATTGGTATTTATCGGCAACTCGCTTGAGTAATTCAATCAAGTATTTGTCGTCATTGGTATCATCAAGTGTTAAATACAAAACATTAAAACCAGCCGTGTTTAATGCAGTTGCAAAGTTTTCCATAGCATTAAAAAAAGCACACAGTTTTTGAATGTGATGTTTAACGTAGTCAGTTTCTTGTTTTAGCTCTGCGATGAGGTAAAGCGTATCGTCGTCTTTTTGTTTGTACCATGAATGAGATGGGTTTAGCTGATCGCCTAGTATTAGTCTGAGTGTTTTGTGATGGGTCATAGTAAAGCCAAATTTTTTTATACGGACGTATTTAATTAAAGGATCGTTTTACTATTTAACTACGAGAGAATAGAGCAAAAAGGCTTAACCGATTATCAAGGCAATAAAGGCGTGTTGAACCATGGTGTGCAAATGAGTTTAATTAATGGGGAGGTTAAGTAAGTTAAATTGCCACCCCTAAAAATTGTATATTTAAATTTTATTACTTTGCTTTTGCTGCATTTTTTGTTGTAACGAAACCACATTAGATACATTAAATAGAATATTGCTGGCAAAGTTTTCAAAATATTTAAGGGCTTTTTTCCAAGCGAGCTGGCTCTCAGGAGTAAAGTGTTTACCAAGGTGCTCTTTAAGGGTTTCGTAAAACGCATCAGATAATAGTGCAATGTCATTTTGTGAAACACTGCTTTTTTTTAGGTACATTAAATGATGTGCTAAAAAAGGAGCTACCGATGCTGGCTTATCTAAATGTTTAACAATTCGTTCTAACACACAAAAAAGGGTAAAACTCTTTTCGTTAAATTGTAAGGCTGTTGGGTAATTCATTTCAATGCTAGATTCAGCCAATTTACTGTGAAATCGAGCCGTGAATGCATGAAAATTTGGCTTAATAATTGTTAAGTTATTTAACAATGCTGATTGTTGTTGGTTCATTTTTATCTCGCTGCAGTGAGTAATAACTATTATTATTAAGTGGCATAAAATTGATTATAGCGGGCAGATAAAATTCTGCACGTTTTTTTAGTGTTAAAGTATGGGTTTTAGTTATATCAATTTATTTTCTGGTAAATTGTAAGCATCTAGAAGGTACTAAGGTAGCTCAAATTTAGTTTGTTTGATTTTCACTCAAAAATAATAAGCTGTAATATTTAATAATTTAGATACAGCATTTTATAAAATTGATTGATTACTTATGTTACTTATATATACATTAAATTAGCATCTTGACGAATTGGAAATTTTATAAACTAATTGCGTATTATAGTTGCTAATCATCCCGTACATCCTTATAATAGCTGCCATTGTTTAGCATGTTGTAAAACAGCTAACAGCGATATTAAATTTAAAGTTTGATATCTATTGGCGCGGGATGGAGCAGTCTGGTAGCTCGTCGGGCTCATAACCCGAAGGTCGTCGGTTCAAATCCGGCTCCCGCAACCAATTCTACTAGTAGGTATTACCTTACTAATTTATATCGCGCATTCTAAGTAATGCGCGTTTTGCGTTTTAGACTATGTAGTTTAATTAGGTCAGTTTACTGACTCGCAACCAAGCTTGGCCCTAGGCCACACAGTTTTATGCTTTATTGGTGTGACGCCCCGCTTGGTTCGGGGCGTTGTTGTATCTGCACCTTGCGATTTGTGGCAATTGTCATCAAATTAAAACTTAAACTCAGTATTTTAGGGCTATAAGCCCTTTTTTTGTTTGTATGGAGGATTTTCGTGACAAAACTTGAACAAGATTTAGTAACCATGTTAACGCCTGCGGTAGAAATGTTAGGCTTTGAATTGCATGGTCTTGAATTTGTGCAAGCGGGTCGCCATTCTACCTTAAGAGTATATATTGCTCATGAGGATGGGATCTCAGTTGATAACTGTGCGGATGCAAGTCGCCAAATTAGTGCGATTTTAGACGTCGAAGACCCAATTACAAATGAATATGATTTGGAAGTATCGTCTCCTGGTGTTGATCGTCTATTATTCAAACAAGATCACTACGAGCAGGCGCAAGGAGAGGAAGTACGCGTGCGTACTAAACTTCCACAGGATGGTCGTCGTAATTTTAAAGGCGACTTAGTAGCAGTTAGCAGCGATATGATCACACTATCTAGCGATGGTGCAGAGCATCTGATCATGCTTAGTAACATCGAACGTGCGAATTTAATCGCGAAGTTTTAAATTCGAGTGCGAAGGAATAGGGCAAGCGAGGCATTACCCATGGCAAAAGAGATATTATTGGTTGCTGAAGCCGTTTCCAATGAGAAAGCGGTTCCAAAAGAAAAGATTTTTGAAGCTCTAGAGTTCGCTTTAGCGACAGCTACAAAGAAAAAACACGATGGCGAAATTGAAGTACGCGTAGCAATTGACCGTAAAACCGGTGATTACGATACGTTCCGTCGTTGGCAGATTGCCGCTGTATTAGAAGATGGTTCTTTAGAGAACCCATACAGCGAAATCACTCTAGAAGCAGCACAGGTTGAAGAACCTGATTTGCAAATGGGTGATTATGTTGAAGAGCAAATCGACTCAATCAAATTTGACCGTATTACAACACAAATGGCTAAGCAAGTTATCGTACAAAAAGTACGTGAAGCTGAGCGCGCTTTAGTTGTTGAAGCATATAAAGATCAAGAAGGCGAGCTGGTAACGGGTGTTGTTAAAAAAGCAACTCGCGATGCAATCGTACTTGATTTAGGTAACAACGCAGAAGCGGTAATTTACCGTGATGACATGTTACCACGTGAAAACTTCCGCCCGGGTGACCGTATCCGTGGTCTTTTATATGAAGTTAAGCCTGAAGCACGCGGTGCACAATTATTTGTAACGCGCTCTAAACCTGAAATGCTAATGGAATTATTCCGCATTGAGGTGCCAGAAATTGGCGAAGAGATGATTGAATTACGTGCAGCAGCACGTGATCCAGGTTCACGCGCTAAAATTGCTGTTAAATCTAACGACAAACGCATTGACCCAATTGGTGCATGTGTTGGTATGCGTGGCGCACGAGTTCAGGCTGTATCGTCAGAACTTGGCGGTGAGCGTGTTGATATCGTACTTTACGATGACAACCCGGCACAATTTGTTATCAATGCAATGGCGCCAGCAGAAGTTGCTTCAATCGTAATGGATGAAGACACTCACTCAATGGATATCGCTGTAGAAGCAGATAACCTAGCGCAAGCAATTGGTCGTAATGGTCAAAACGTTCGTTTAGCAAGTCAGTTAACTGGCTGGGAACTAAACGTAATGACTGTTGAGGACATGCGTACTAAAAATGAAGCTGAATCTGATAAGTTACTTAACTTATTCACTGAAAATTTAGAAATTGATGATGAGTTTGCATCATTACTTATCAACGAAGGTTTCTCGACACTTGAAGAAGTGGCGTATGTACCAGCGTCTGAATTTTTAGAAATTGATGGTCTTGATGAAGAGACTGTAGATTTACTGCGCTCACGCGCAAAAGATGCATTGACAACTAAAGCACTTAAAACGGAAGAAAGCTTAGATGGCGCAGAGCCAGCTGAAGACTTACTTGCGCTTGAAGGCTTAGAGCGTCACTTAGCATTTGTTATGGCAAGCAAGGGTGTTGTTACACTTGAAGACTTGGCAGAACAAGGTATTGACGAATTAGTTGATATCACAGAACTTTCATCTGAAAAAGCGGGTGAACTGATTATGGCTGCACGAAACATTTGTTGGTTTGCAGACGAGTAATTTATTAACGGAGGTATTACACACTATGGCAGAAGTAAATGTTGAAAAACTAGCCGGCGATATAGGTACGACTGTTGATAAATTGCTACAGCAGTTTTCACAAGCAGGTATCACCAAGCAAGCAACTGATAACGTAACAGAAGCTGAAAAAGCAACGTTACTTGATCATTTAAGCAAGCATCATGGCGGTACAGGTTCAGATGGCCCAGCGCGTATGACTTTACAACGTAAGAGCAAAAGCACTTTAAGTGTTACGGGCTCTACTGGTAAAGCAAAAGATGTTCAAGTTGAAGTTCGCAAAACACGTACTTACGTGAAGAAAAGCGCAATGGAACAAGAACAAGAGCAAGCTCGCTTAGCTGCTGAAGAAAAAGTGCGTCTTGAAGAGCAGCAAAAAGCTGACCAAGAAGCCGCAGAATTAAAAGCGAAACAAGAGGCAGAACGCAAAGCGAAAGAAGAAGCCGACCGTAAAGCCAAAGAAGAAGCTAAACGCAAAGCTGATGCAGAGCGTAAAGCGAAACAAAAGCAGATGACCCCAGAGCAAAGTGCTAAGTCTGAGAAAGATCGCATAGAAGCTGAGCGTCTGCAAAAAGAAGCAGAAGAGGCCGCATTGAAGAAAGCTGAAGAAGAAGCGAAACGTCAAGCAGAAGAAGCAAGAAAGCTAGCTGAAGAAAACTCGGCACGCTGGAAGAAAGAAGAAGAAGAACGTAAGAAACGCGAAGAAACAGCGGATCACCATCTTACGACTTCTACTTATGCACGTGAAGCAGAAGATGTTGCCGATGCTCGTGATGAGCAAGGTACACGCCGTGCTAAGAAAAAGAAAAAAGCGCCAGCAAAAGATAAATTTGCAGCGTCAAGAGGCCGTAACAAGTCTAAGTTAAAAGCACCTGCATCATTACAACATGGTTTCCAAAAACCAACTGTTGATGTTAAAAACGAAGTGCGTATTAGCGAAACAATTACAGTAGCTGAGCTTGCATCACGCATGGCCGTTAAAGGCGCTGAAGTTGTTAAAACAATGATGAAAATGGGTGACATGGTTACTATTAACCAAGTGATTGACCAAGAAGCTGCACAATTAGTTGCAGAAGAAATGGGTCACAAGGTTATCATTGTTAAAGAAAACGAATTAGAGCAAACAGTACTTAATGACCGCCACGAAGATGGTAAGTCAGAGCCACGTGCTCCAGTAGTAACTGTAATGGGTCACGTTGACCATGGTAAAACATCAACTCTTGATTACATTCGTTCTGCGAAGGTTGCTTCTGGCGAAGCCGGTGGTATTACACAGCATATTGGTGCATACCATGTTGATGTAAACGGTCACATGATCACCTTCTTAGATACACCAGGACATGCTGCATTTACTTCAATGCGTGCTCGTGGTGCTAAAGCGACTGATATCGTAATCCTAGTAGTTGCAGCAGATGATGGCGTTATGCCACAAACTAAAGAAGCGGTACAGCATGCTCGTGCAGCTGGCGTTCCTTTAATCATCGCAGTAAACAAAATGGATAAAGAAGGCGCAGATCCAGATCGTGTTAAAAACGAACTTGCTGTACTAGACGTTATTCCAGAAGAATGGGGCGGCGATACGCAGTACGTTCATATCTCAGCTAAAACTGGCTTAGGTATTGACGACCTTCTTGAAGCAGTATTGAACCAATCTGAACTTTTAGAGCTTTCTGCACCTACTGAAGGTATGGCGGCTGGTGTTGTTATTGAATCTCGTCTTGATAAAGGCCGTGGTCCAGTAGCATCAGTACTTGTTCAATCTGGTACGCTTAACCAAGGTGACATTGTATTATGTGGTCTTGAGTATGGCCGTGTTCGTGCAATGCGCGATGAAAACGGTAAAGACATTAAGTCAGCTGGTCCATCTATTCCAGTTGAGATTTTAGGTCTTTCTGGTATTCCAGCTGCAGGCGACGAAGCGACTGTAGTTAAAGATGAGCGTAAAGCGCGTGAAGTTGCTTTATACCGTCAAGGTAAGTTCCGCGATGTTAAACTAGCACGTCAGCAAAAAGCTAAGCTTGAAAACATGTTTACTAACATGACTGAAGGCGATGTTTCTGAAGTTAACGTGGTACTTAAAGCAGACGTTCAAGGTTCTATCGAAGCAATCTCTGATTCACTAACTAAACTTTCTACTGATGAAGTGAAAGTGAAGATTGTTGGTTCAGGTGTTGGTGGTATTACCGAAACTGATGCAACACTAGCTGCAGCGTCTAACGCAATTGTAGTTGGCTTTAACGTTCGTGCTGATGCTTCAGCTCGTAAAGTTATCGAGACTGAAAACTTAGACCTACGTTACTACAGCGTAATCTACAGCTTGATTGACGAAGTTAAACAAGCAATGTCAGGTATGCTAGCGCCAGAGTTTAAACAAGAAATCATTGGTCTTGCTCAAGTTCGTGACGTATTCAAGTCTCCAAAAATTGGCGCAATCGCTGGTTGTATGGTTACTGAAGGTGTTATTAAACGTAGCGCTCCAATCCGTGTACTACGTGAAAACGTTGTTATCTATGAAGGTGAACTTGAGTCACTTCGTCGCTTTAAAGACGATGTTGCTGATGTTCGTAACGGCATGGAATGTGGTATCGGCGTTAAGAACTACAATGACGTACGTGTTGGTGACCAAATCGAAGTATTCGAAACAGTTGAAGTACAACGTACTCTATAATTGTTACTAGGGAGTATTGAACGCTCAGGTTAACGCCGGACGTTCTACACACCCTACGCTAAGATTTTAAATGGGGGCTTAGCCCCCATTTGCATATCCATTATTTAGTTAACTTATTATTTAATTTCAATAAGTTATTATTTTAGGACAAGTATAATGAGAGAATTTTCTCGCACTGATCGTGTTGCACAGCAAATCCAAAAAGAGATTGCTGTAATTTTACAACGCGAAATTAAAGATCCACGCTTAGGTATGGTGACAGTGTCAGCGGTAGAAGTATCGCGCGATTTATCTTATGCCAAAATTTTCATTACTGTGTTTAACACACAAGATGAAGACGCAGCAAAGCAAAGCGCAAAAGTACTTAATGAAGCAACGGGCTATATTCGCTCGTTACTTGGTAAGCGTATCCGTGCACGTATAATGCCTGAGTTAAAGTTTGTAGTTGATAACTCATTAATGGAAGGTATGCGTATTTCTAACTTAGTGGATTCTATTATCCGCGAAGATAACGCAAAGCATGTAGATGAAGACGTAGAAAGTGTTGATGCTGCTGATGTTTCAGATAGCGAAGAAGGTACTGATCACGTAGACGATACAGATAGCGAAGAAGGCACTGATACAGATGGCAAAGCGCAGTAAAGGCCGTGCAGTTGACGGTATTTTGTTGTTAAACAAACCTGAAGGCATTTCATCAAATAAAGCATTACAGCAAGCAAAAAGTGTTTATTTTGCGCAAAAAGCTGGGCACACAGGTGCTTTAGATCCACTTGCTACAGGTATGCTGCCAATTTGTTTTGGTGAAGCGACTAAGTTTACGCAGTTTTTACTCGATACAGATAAAACCTATATAGTTCGTGCACAACTGGGTGAGCGTACAACAACATCAGATTCTGATGGCGAAATTGTTAGCACTAAAGATGTGAACGTTACGCGTGAACAGCTAACAAAAGAAATAGCTGCTTTTGTTGGTGAGTCTGAACAATATCCGTCAATGTACTCAGCTCTTAAGTACCAAGGTAGACCGTTATATAAGTACGCGCGCGAAGGTATTGAAGTTCCTCGTAAATGCAGAAAAATAAACGTGTTTAGCTTATCGTTTGACGAATTTGATGAGCAAAGCAATGTATTACAAATGACGGCCCATGTATCTAAAGGGACCTACATTCGTACTATCGTTGATGATTTAGGCGAAAATCTAGGCTGTGGCGCACACGTTATTATGCTCCACAGAACCGCTGTTGGTCAGTATCCGGCAGATAAAATGGTCTCGCTAGATGAGATTGAAGCGTTGCTTGCTAAAGCGAAAGAAGAAGAGCTTGCGCCTTCAACTTATTTAGACTCGCTATTGCTACCAATTGATACTGCTTTAACTGATTTACCCGTTGTTGAAATTACAAAAGAACAAGGGGGGATTTTTAGTCACGGGCAAGCTGTAGAATTATCAATCGCTTTACCTGATGGTGCAATTAAAGTTGTTGCGGATAATATATTTATTGGTACTGGTGAGCGCAACTCAAACGGTCATTTAAAGGTTAAACGTGGTCTTGCTAGTCAGCAAGACGATTATGTAAAGCCTGAATAAGCAACTAATGTGCCTAACGGTGGCTTATTAGTTGTAGTTGGGGATAATTAGCTTGTAGTTATTCCTACAGTTGGTAGAATACGCCCGCTTAATCGTTTTGGCTGAATTAGTGATCGGCTAAGACACCTTTTAAATTTAATTTTTGGAGTTACTATGTCACTAAGCAATCAAGAAAAAATCGATATCATTGCTAAATTTGCACGTGCAGAAGGCGATACAGGTTCATCAGAAGTACAAGTAGCATTACTTACTTTTGACATCAACAAGCTTCAAGGTCACTTTGCTGATCACAAGCATGACTTCCACTCACGTCGTGGTCTGCTTCGTAAAGTAAGCACTCGCCGTAAACTACTTGATTACCTTAAAGGTAAAGACATCACTAGTTATACTGCGTTAATCAAAGAACTTGGCCTACGTCGCTAAGAACTAGATTATAGAAAAAGGAGCTTTTTAGCTCCTTTTTTTGTGCCTGAAATTTGTGTTTCCAAATTAAGAAAATTCTTAAACCTATTGAATTATAATATAAACCCCCCATTTCATAGCCTACCAATAGCTGTTGTATTTACCCGCTAATTAGCCCAGTTTAAATCTAGTAGCTAGTGTGTGTTGACCTTTCGTGATTAATTTTGTAGCTGTATGTTTGGTCTTTAGGCAAGGCAGCGCCTATGTAGTGTGGTTATTCCCCATAAATAGGCGATAACGCAGCATAAATGCCAAACATGCGCTGCCCTGCGGGTTCATCCTAGGGGCGATTAACTCTTTGTTGCTCGATTTTTACTTAGCCCACTAGGTTACAAATCTCGCGCCGTGATTAAATCGACCCTAGATTGAACAAATTTCAATCCACAAAGATCAACACACCCTAGACTCGCATTTTGAAGCAGCTTTGGTATATACTATGCGCGTAGGTAAAAAGGTTTATCTACGCTTATTCACATCATTGCCAATTGTAGTACTTAATTGATTTCCAACTGAATACAATTATGTACTGTAATTGGTACTTTGATGACAACTTATTAGAATACATTTAAGGAATATTTTAAGTGCAAGCAATTATTAAAGAATTCAAACTAGGTCAACATACAGTGACTCTAGAAACTGGTGCAATCGCTCGTCAAGCAGACGGCGCTGTACTTGCAAGCATTGGCGACACTTCAGTTTTAGTAACTGTTGTTGGTAAGCGTGAAGCACAACCTGGCCAAGACTTTTTCCCACTAACAGTTAACTACCAAGAGCGTATGTATGCTGCTGGTCGTATCCCAGGTGGTTTCTTAAAGCGTGAAGGTCGTCCTAACGATGGCGAAACACTTATTGCACGTCTTATTGACCGTCCAATTCGTCCACTTTTCCCAAGCGGTTTTGTAAACGAAGTACAAGTTATTGCTACTGTTGTTTCTGTTAACCCTGAAATCCAACCTGATATGGTTGCGATGATTGGTACTTCAGCAGCACTTGCTATCTCTGGTATCCCGTTCAGTGGTCCAATTGGTGCATCTCGCGTTGGTTACATCAACGGCGAATACGTACTTAACCCTACATTAAAAGAGCTTGAAGAAAGCCAA
This sequence comes from Pseudoalteromonas sp. S8-8, assembly GCF_000497875.1. Classification (NCBI taxonomy): domain Bacteria; kingdom Pseudomonadati; phylum Pseudomonadota; class Gammaproteobacteria; order Alteromonadales; family Pseudoalteromonadaceae; genus Pseudoalteromonas; species Pseudoalteromonas sp. S8-8. The sequence continues at coordinate 14,423 of NZ_AUTR01000065.1, read as the reverse complement.
CTTGATTTAGTGGTAGCCGGTACTGATAAAGCTGTACTTATGGTTGAATCAGAAGCTAACGTACTTGCAGAAGACGTAATGCTTGGCGCTGTTGTATATGGTCATGAGCAATCTCAAGCGATCATCACTGCAATCGAAGAATTTAAAGCAGAAGCAGGCAAGCCTACTTGGGATTGGACTGCACCAGCTAAAAACGTTGCACTAGAAGATAAAGTTGCAGCAATTGCTGCTGATAAAGTAGGCGCAGCTTACTTAATCACTGATAAAGTAGCGCGTAAAGAAGCACTTGGCGAAGCGAAGGACGAAGTTGTTGCAGTATTAACAGCTGAACTTGCTGAAGGCGAGTCTCTAGACAAGCAAGAAGTTGGTAAAATCTTCGGTTCACTTGAGAAGAAAATCGTTCGCGGCCGTATCGCTGCTGGCGAAAAACGTATCGATGGTCGTGAACCAGATATGATTCGTGCACTGGATGTAATGACTGGCGTATTACCGCGTACTCACGGTTCTGCTATCTTTACTCGTGGCGAAACTCAAGCGTTAGTAACAGCTACACTTGGTACAGAACGTGATTCACAGTTAATCGACGATTTAACGGGTACTCATAAAAACCACTTTATGCTTAACTACAACTTCCCTCCATTCTGTGTCGGTGAAACTGGTTTTGTTGGTTCTCCTAAGCGTCGTGAAATCGGCCATGGTAACCTTGCTAAGCGTGGTATTGCTGCTGTAATGCCAACATTGACTGAATTCCCATATTCAATCCGTGTAGTATCTGAAATCACTGAATCAAACGGTTCATCTTCAATGGCTTCTGTATGTGGTACTTCACTTGCACTTATGAATGCCGGTGTACCAATTAAAGCGTCTGTTGCCGGTATTGCGATGGGTCTAGTTAAAGAAGACGATAAATTCGTTGTTCTTTCTGACATCTTAGGTGATGAAGATCACTTAGGTGACATGGACTTTAAAGTTGCTGGTACAGCTGCAGGTATCACTGCACTTCAAATGGATATCAAAATCGAAGGTATCACTCAAGAAATCATGCAAATTGCGCTTAAACAAGCAAAAGCTGCACGTTTACATATCTTAGAAGTGATGGACGAAGCAATTTCTGCTCCTTCTGAAGAGCTATCAATGTTTGCTCCTCGCATATACACAATGAAAATCCCACAGAAGAAAATCGCTGAAGTTATCGGTAAAGGTGGCGCAACTATTCGTCAGCTTACTGAAGAAACTGGTACAACGATTGAAATCGGTGACGACGGTACAATTAAAATTGCCGCTACTGATGGCGAAAGTGCAGCTAATGCAATTAGCCGTATTGAGCAATTAACAGCTGAACTTGAAGTAGGTACTATCTACGAAGGTAAAGTTGTACGTATTGTTGATTTCGGTGCGTTTGTAAACATTCTTCCTGGTAAAGATGGTCTAGTACATATTTCTCAAATTAGTACTGAGCGCGTTAATAACGTGGCTGATCACCTTTCTGAAGGTCAAGAAGTTAAAGTTAAAGTACTAGAAGTAGATCGCCAAGGCCGTGTACGTCTAAGTATTAAAGAAGCAATGGAATCAGCAGCACCTGCAGCTGACGCGCCAACTGATGCGTAATTGCTAACTTATTAATCTAGTTATATTAGCTAGATGATAAAAAAGGGGCTGTTTAGCCCCTTTTTTTATGCTTTAATGAAACCTTATTGGACAAGGTCTGTCTTATATTAATCGCGATATATCTTGGTATTAAGGATTTTAATGATACTCAAACATTTAGCTTTGGCATCTTTTGCTATTTTGTCTTTAAGCGCTTGCCAAACTACAACAGAATCAGAACCAACCCCGATTGTTAATGTGCCATTTACTGCACCTTTAGCTTCTGACTTTAGAAGTGAAATTGCTATTGCACGCTACTCAGAGCTATTAAATAGAGCCGACTTAAGCGAAGAGCAACAAGCTAAGCTTTATTACGACCGTGGTGTACTTTTTGATAGTCTAGGTATGACAACTCTTTCGCGTATTGATTTTAATCGCGCAGTAAAGCTTAAGCCTGATTTAGCTGAAGTGTATAATTTTTTAGGTATTCAACATACGCTTATGCAGCAGTATGAAAAAGCCTATGAGTTTTTCGATTCTGCCCTAGAACTTGATGAAGAGCATGAATACGCCTATTTAAATCGTGGTATCGCACTGTATTACGGCGACAGAGCAGGCCTTGCTAAAAATGATTTTAATGAATTTTTAGCTCGCTCTCCAAAAGATCCGTACCGAGTTTTATGGGTTTATTTAGCACAAGCACAAGAGGATAAAGCCGTTGCGCTTGATGCACTTAAACAAAATGCCACTGCGCTTGATGAATCACAATGGGCGTATCAGTTAATTTCTCTTTATACGGGGGATATGAGTGAACATGCATTTTTATCTGGCATTAGTGATGGTGTTAGAACTGAGCAAGAATATGCGCAGCGTTTATGTGAAGCTTATTTTTATTTAGCTAAAATGCATCAAGCAGCAGGTGAGCTGTATTTAGCATCAGACTACTTTAGGCTTGCGCTAGCAACTAATGTACACGAGTTTATTGAGTACAAATATGCGCGTTTAGAGCTTGAGTTGATGCAAGGTGTTGACGCAAGTTAAGCGTTTTAAATTAATAGGTGTATTACTATATTGTTTGTTAATTACAGGCTCGAGTAATCACCTTGGCGCTATTGGCTTTTGGCATGTTTTAAATACAAAAGCCAATGTTCTACAAAGCTATTGGAATTCACCAGTTTATTTTTTTGATCACCTAGAGCAGTTACCAAAGACCTCTTTAGCTATACTCGCTCGCAGTAAAATTTCCTCAGCACAATATATGTATTCTCTTAAGCTTATTAAAAGCAGCCAGAGTGATACTGCAAAACAATTTTGGCTCTCCGCTATAAATGACTTAACAATCCCAGAGCGTAAAATATTAGCAGCAAAGTTGCTTGAACAATCACGTTGGAGCGATTTAGAGTTACTTGCTAGTAAAAATAAATTACCAGCAGGGGATGTGCTAAATCATCTTAAACTTCAATTAAAAACACCACAGAGTAAAATATCTACCGCGTTTATCCACGATCTCGGTTTTTCATCTTTAAGAAATATAAGCAAACCTAATAAGCAATGTATGTTTAACGTGCTGACTATGAGCGATCATCGTAGTGGCTTATATAAACTTACAGAGTTTATTAATGCTTATAATAAACAACCAGAGCCCCGTGAAAATATTTTTTGCTTTTCAAAACCAGTTTACGTTGCGGGTATGCTTGAGTGCAAAAGTAGTACTAGTCAAATAGCAAAGTGTGACTGGCAATTATCTAAACTTAATAACCAGCTTCCTAACAATTATGATTTTATAGTGATGATGCCAAAAGGCGGAACGGCTAATGTCACTAAGGGAACAATGCTAATAAACTCAAAAGCAAAATACAGTGTGTTTTTGCATGAGCTGATGCATTTTAACGGTTTTGAAGATGAATACGCTTTGCCTAAAACTAAGCAAGCATGGTTGTGTGCAAAAACAGGTTTTGTTGCACCTAATTTATTTATTTCTCATGGTGAGTCGCCGCCAACAGGTTGGCATAAAGCAAAGAGTTGCCAGGTAGGAGGTATTGCTTATAAACCTAGTGAAAATTGGTCTATTATGCAATATCAGCAGTTAGGGCTCTCAGCGCAGTATAGACAACTTTGGTTGAAACATTTAGATATGACCAATGGTAACTTTCATCGTCACCCTGGCGCGCTTACATTTGCAAATAAGGCCATATTAAATTAACAATTATCAGTATTAATTAATTGTTTTTTTAGGCTTAATAAATTGTTAGTTCTTGTTTAAAAAACACCCATACAGAACCGCTTTTTATAGACAAAATCAGTGTTTTTCAGTATAACTATAGTCATTAATGTCGTTTAAAAACAGGCAGTAAAAGCATCACTTAGTATTAAAAAGAGATGCCCTGATAAACTTATGATAATAAAAGGCCCTACATTATGACTTTGCTCTGGATACCCTTGTTATCCTTAATTGGCAGTGTTATTTCTGCATGCACAGGTAAGTTATCCCGCAATTTAAGCACTAGTTTAACGGCTCTTGCGCCTTTGACGGCTTTGGGGATTACTCTATACCATGCACCTGCCGTTTTAGCGGGCGAAACCATTCGTTATTCTTTAGCTTGGATCCCGTCAATAGGACTCGATTTGTCTCTGCGGTTAGACGGCCTCAGTTTATTGTTCATGTTTATGATTTTAGGCATAGGCTTGCTCGTTATCCTCTACACCCGTTACTACCTAAGCGCTAATGACTCAATGGCTAAGCTATATAGTTACTTAATGCTATTTATGACTGCAATGCTTGGTATTGTTATGTCTAACAACGTCATTCAACTGTGGTTGTTTTGGGAATTAACGAGCATCAGCTCATTTTTATTAATTAGTTTTTGGTGGCATAAATCAGAAGCGCGAAAAGGCGCACGTATGGCGCTTGCTGTAACAGGCGCGGGCGGCTTAGCGTTACTTGCTGGATTGATGCTATTAGGTGATATTGTTGGTAGTTACGACCTAGATGTTATTCTAGCGAGTAAAGCAATAATTCAATCTCATGATTTATACGAAGTAGCATTGGTATTGGTGCTACTGGGTGCGTTTACTAAATCGGCACAATTTCCATTTCACTTTTGGCTTCCTCATGCAATGGCAGCGCCTACGCCAGTAAGCGCGTATTTACATTCTGCGACGATGGTAAAAGCCGGTATATTTTTGTTAGCACGTTTTCATCCTGCTTTGGCAGGCACCGATACTTGGTTCTTGCTCGTTGGGTTAACGGGTTTAGCTACGCTGTTGTTTGGTGCTTATATAGCACTATTTAAACACGACTTAAAAGGCTTGTTAGCCTATTCAACAATAAGCCATTTGGGTTTAATAACGCTATTACTCGGACTTGATACTGAGCTTGCGACTGTTGCTGCTATTTTTCACATAATTAACCATGCAACGTTTAAAGCGTCGTTATTTATGGCCGTTGGTATTATTGATCACGAAACGGGCACGCGCGATATGCGTAAATTAAATGGTATGTGGCGATACTTACCATACACTGCAACGCTTGCGATGGTCGCGGCGGCTGCAATGGCAGGAGTTCCTTTACTAAATGGCTTCTTGTCTAAAGAAATGTTTTTTGCAGAAACGCTACACCAGCAAGTGCTTGGTTCTATGTCGTGGTTAATTCCAGTACTGGCAACTGTTGCAGGTGCATTAGCTGTTGCGTACTCAGCACGCTTTATTCATGACGTGTTTTTTAATGGTGAACCAATTGATTTACCTCGTACGCCGCATGAGCCACCGCGCTATATGCGTGTACCAATAGAAATACTCGTTGTGATTTGTTTGTTAGTGGGTATGTTCCCGCACTTTACAATTGATGGCATTTTATCTGCGGCGTCTTTAGCTGTACTTGGAAAAGAAATGCCGGTGTACGAATTGGCTATCTGGCATGGGTTTAACTTGCCTCTACTAATGAGTGCGATGGCGATTGCTGGCGGCTTATTTATTTATATTAATCGTAAATATCTATTTCAATTTCAAGCATCATTACCACCTTTAAACGCTAAAAAGACGTTTGAACGTGTAATTTTAAGTGTTGTTGCTTGGTGTCAGTCAAAGGTAAGCAGTATCGAAAATGGATCGCTGCAGCGCTACCTAGTAATTATGTTAGCGGTGGTATTACTGTGTGCGGGTTGGCCATTATTTGAAATGCAACAACTTGCCGGAAGCATGCCACTTACCCCTGTTGATGTGCACAATGCAATTGGTGCAGGCTTATTGATTATTGGTGCTCTTGCTACCGTTATTTGGCATCGCTCTCGAATGGTGTCGCTATTAATGCTCTCAATTGTAGGATTAATGGTGTCGGTTGTATTTACACGCTTTTCTGCTCCAGATTTAGCGCTTACGCAGCTAACTGTTGAGGTTGTTACTATTATTTTACTTATGCTGGCATTGTTTTTCTTGCCTCAGCATACGCCAAAAGAATCAAGTTCATTACGCGTACTTCGAGACTTAGCAATAGCCTCTACGTTAGGTGTGGTGATAGCGAGTATTTGTTATGCATTACTTACACGTCCATTAGATTCAATCTCAGACTTCTTTATTGCTAACGCTAAAATTGGTGGCGGTGGTACTAACGTAGTTAACGTTATTTTAGTCGACTTTAGGGGCTTTGATACGCTTGGTGAAATTACCGTATTAGGCATTGCCGCATTAGGTATATTTAAAGTACTTTCTCGAATCCCATTATTTATGCCAGCGAGCGACAGCGAAGGGCGCCCATGGGCACGAGAGCGCCATCCAATATTACTGGCGAGTATTTCACAAAGTTTATTACCGCTTGCGTTATTAGTTTCTGCATATATTTTCTTACGTGGACATAACTTACCAGGTGGTGGCTTTATTGCAGGACTGGTAACGTCAATCGCGTTTATTTTGCAATACATGGCGCATGGTACAGCATGGATAAACGAACGCTTTGATGTTAATTATCGCAAAATTATAGCTTCAGGCATTGGTATTTCTTTGTTTACAGGTGTGGGTAGTTGGTTCTTCGATAAGCCATTTTTAACAACTTGGTTTGACTACTTTGATATTCCGTTTGTCGGTAAAACAGAGCTTGCCAGCGCGATTGCATTTGACCTAGGTGTTTACTTAACTGTTGTAGGCGCTACGTTAATGATTTTAGCAAGCTTAGGTAATATGACAGCAGATACCCAGAAAAAAGAGGTAAATATTTAATGGAATTATTGTACGCATCTTGCGTTGGAGTATTGGTCAGTTGCGGTGTGTTTTTACTGCTAAGAGCTCGTACGTTCCCTGTAGTACTTGGGCTTACTATGATTTCATACGCTGTTAACTTATTTTTGTTTTCAGCAGGTCGCCTTACTATTAATAAAGCGGTAGTACTTGGTACTGGCACAGAATACGCCGATCCTCTACCTCAAGCATTAGTACTAACTGCAATAGTGATTGGTTTTGCGATGACCGCATTTGTGGTTATTTTGGCAATACGTGGGCGCGCCGATTTAGGTAGTGACCATGTTGATGGTTATGTGCCTAACACCTCTGCAGATAATAAGGAGCAAAAATGATCCAACATTTAGCTTCACTACCTATTTTATTACCTATGCTGACGGCTGTTATTTTACTGCTGCCGCCATGTGGTAAAAGCGTCAAAATTCGCCGCTTAGTTTCAATTGTAATGGCAATAGCTACTTTTGCCATTAGTGTGCTTTTACTTGTACATATTAATAATACAGGTATTAATGTTTACGCTATTGGTAGTTGGTCTGCACCATTTGGGATAGTCTTAGTCGCTGATATGCTATCTACCTTATTGGTTACGTTAACTTCACTTTTAGGTTTGGGCGCTATTTTATATGGTAGTGCTGGCGATGATGAAAAGGGCAGCTTTTATCATCCACTTGTTCATTTTTTAATATTGGGTGTAAATGGCGCGTTTTTAACTGGCGATTTATTTAACCTATTTGTATTTTTTGAAGTGTTACTGATTGCATCATATGCACTGTTAATGCATGCAGGTGATAAACAAAACACTCGTGCGGCACTGCAATATGTAATATTAAATTTAGTTGGCTCAAGCGTATTTTTAATCGGTTTGGGTATTTTGTACGGTGTACTTGGTACGCTTAATATTGCAGATATGGCGCAAAAAGTATCACAGCTTTCGGGCGATGATGTATACCTAGCAAAAGCAGGTGGTTTATTACTATTAATTGTATTTGCTTTAAAGGCCGCACTATTACCTCTGCATTTATGGCTTCCAAATACGTATTCAAGCGCTAAACCTGTGGTTGCTGCATTGTTTGCGATTATGACCAAAGTAGGCGTTTACGCCATGCTTCGTGTTTACACGGTGATATTTGGCGAACAAGCAGGAGCGCTTGAACATATGGCGCAGCCTTGGCTTTGGGGCTTAGCAATTGCCACCATTATAGTGGGTGCCATTGGCGTTATGGCAGCGCAAGACTTACGTAAACTCACCTCTAACTTAGTATTAGTATCGGTAGGTACGTTGGTTGCGCTAATTGCATTGCAAAATGTAAATGCCACTGCTGCACTTTTATATTATTTAGTGCATTCAACACTTGTTAGTGCCGCACTGTTTTTACTAGCAGACCTTGTTTCTACGCAGCGCGGTAAAGTTGGTGATAGGCTAGTAGCGGGTCGCTCTGTTAAACAACCATTTTTATTAGGTGTGTGCTTTATTGTTGCAGCTTTAACTGTAGTTGGTATGCCGCCACTATCAGGCTTTGTAGGTAAAATTTGGATACTTAAAGCCACATTAAATAGTGAGCAAGCTTTACTATTTTGGCCTGTATATTTAGTAACAAGCTTTGCGTTGTTGGTAGCGCTTTCGCGTGCTGGCACGACCTTGTTTTGGGAGCATAAAAGTAAAAATAGCGAAAACGCAGATTGTGCAAATGCACACCCGTTGCAGGTAATTGTAATTATAGGTTTACTTGCGTGTTCGCCATTGCTCGTTATTTTTGGCGGACCAATAAGTGAATACATGCTAGGTGCTGCTACTCAGTTACATGATATAAGCGGCGGTATTAATGCTGTACTTAAAGGAGGCATGTGATGAGATTACAAGCCCGTTTTCGTTGGTTACCAACGCCATTTCGTAGCTTATTTTTGTTTATGGTTTGGCTATTGTTAAATAATAGCGTGTCGGTAGGGCACTTAGTATTAGCGACTATTTTTGCAATACTTATCCCAATATTAAGTTTTTCGCTTCGCGAGCCTCAGCCACTAATTTTAAAGCCGGGCTTGGCTCTTAAGCAGTTGCTTATTGTGCTGTACGATATTGTCGTAGCAAATTTACAAGTGGCTTTACTTATACTTGGGCCATCTAAAAATTTGCGTCCGGCATTTATAAAAGTACCGATAGATTTAACTCATGATATGCCAATTACCATATTGGCCAGTAGTGTATCGCTTACACCCGGTACAGTGAGTGCAGAGGTTTACCCAATTGCTGAATCGTTACCTGAGGGTGAAGAGCCAACACAACGCTACTTATTAATACATGTGCTTGACCTTAAAGATGAAGAAGCACTTATCAAACAAATAAAACAACGCTACGAAGCTCCACTAAAGGAGATATTTCAATGTTAGACACCGTATTACTCATTGTTTTTTCGATGATTGGCTTATCATTATTGCTTAATTTATGGCGATTGATCATTGGTCCATCAGTGCCTGATCGTGTTTTAGCGCTCGATACAATGTACATTAACGTCATTGCACTGATTATTTTATATAGCATTAGTATGGATACAGGGCTTTATTTTGAAGCTGCACTGCTTATTGCCATGCTAGGTTTCATAAGTACAGTTGCAGTGTGTAAGTATTTACTACGTGGCGATATAATTGAATAAGGTGAAAACATGATCAGCGAATGGGTTGTATCAATATTATTGTTATTTGGTGGTACGTTTATTTTAATTGGCTCAATAGGCTTAGTTAAACTACCTGACTTTTTTATGCGTTTGCATGGGCCAACTAAAGCAACAACGTTGGGTATGGCAAGTATGCTAATTGCAGCTATGGTTTATTTTGCAAATTCAGGGCATGGCCTAAGTGTTAAAGAAATACTCATTACTATATTTTTACTAATTACGGCACCGATTAGTGGCTACATGCTAATAAAGTCAGCTATTCATCATAAGCTAAAAGCCAAAGAAGGCACTAAAGGCCTAGATAATGTAGAAGACGATTAACATAAAAATATATTTATAAAAGGCCGAATAAATTCATTTTATTCGGCCTTTTTAGTGACTGCTTGTACCCTTTACAAGACTAATTAATAATGTAACTATAAAACGATTATTTATATGAAAGGATATTATTATGGGTAAGGTACTACTTTTATCATTACTGATTTTTTCTAGTAGTTTGTATGCTGAACAAAATATTAAGCAGCAAAAAATAGATGAACTTATTAGTGTAATGAATTTAGATTCAATGGTTGACTCTATGTACGGCCAGGTTGAAGGTATGATGAAAGGCATGTCAGACCAAATGGGCGTTAAGCCTTCTGAACAGGCAATTTTTGATAAGTACTACAGCGACATGACGACGGTATTAAAAACCGAAATGAGCTGGGCCAAAATGCAGCCGATGATGATTAGCGTGTACGACAAACATTTTAGTGAGCAAGAAATTGCCGATATGTTAGCGTTTTATAAAACAGATACAGGGCAAAAAATACTTGAAAAAATGCCTGTTGTAATGCAAGAGTCTATGCAAATGTCACAAAGCTTAATGAAAGATGCTATGCCTAAAATACAAACTTTAGCGCAGCAACTAAGCGACGAATTAGAGCAAAGCCGTAGCGAATCAAACTAGGGCAGCGCATGTTTGGTATTTATGCTGCGTTATCGCCTATTTATGGGGAATAACCACACTACATAGGCTCTGCCTTGCCTAAAGACCAAACAGTCTGCTGTAAATTAAACCACCAATGATCAACACGCCCTTAGATTAATACGCGCCTTACTTAGGCGCTTCTCTCCTGAATTACACCCCCTCCAGATAATACACGCCCGATATCAGCTTAAGTTAATTATGTTTGTGTCATTATATCAATGAGCAACAATACTTAATCAATTTGAGGGATTAAATTCTGCGTTAACAGCGTTAAAAAATTTCTGATATACGAATGCATGGATGCAGAAGCAATTAGTGATAGCAACTAAATAACGAAACCTTTGCCTTGTTATCAACACTATTTTCTTGTCTTAAATTGGTTACTTAATTAAGCGAATTGGTATTATTTTATTAGTTTTAAAATAGTCATTGACCTATGTGTTGCACCTAGGTTTATTATGAAGCTACTGAAACACGACGGAGCTAAATTATGTATGTTAAACAACTCGCCAAGTTAATGGGCGTGACTGCCGATACTGTTCGTCATTACACACGTGTTGGGTTACTTTATCCAATACGCAGTGAAGAAAATGGCTATCAAGAGTATACAAAGCAAGACCAGCAGCGTTTAAAGTTTATTATTAGCTCTCGTCAACTTGGTTTTTCACTCAAAGATATTCAACACATTATAGGCGAGTCAGAGCAGGGGAATTGTCCTTGTCCGTTAACGCGTAAACTCATTACTAAACGCCTAGAAGAAACCGAAGCACTATTTCAAGAAACATTAAAATTACGAAACAGAATGCATGCAGCTCTGGAGCAATGGGATACATCAGCCGATGGTGCAAATGCCAGTGACGTGTGTAGTTTAATAGAATCTTTTGTTGATCCAATAAACGATTCTGCAAATAAGGAGCAGCGTAATGACGACTAATACAAAAGACACCGCGCAAAACTTTATTATTGAAGGCGCTAATTGCGGCAGTTGTGTGGCTAAAATTGAAAAAGCCCTTAATAGCGTGCAAGGCGCGCAAAACGTGGAAATGAACTTTGCTGAGCGTACTGTCCGTGTAGAAGGTAAAGCCCGCGAAAGCACGCTTATTAAAGCAGTCGAAAACATTGGTTATTCAGCTAAGCCAATGAGTAACGAGTCTGATCAAGATGCACTTGATGAAAAAGCAAAGTCGGACGAGGCACATTACAAAAAGCTAATGCGTAATATGATATTAGCGTTAGGGGTCGGTGCACCGTTAATGATATACGGGCTTATTTTTGACATGAGTGTGACCACCGACACACAACGAATAGCATGGTTTTTAGTGGGTATAGTCACGCTTGTGGTTATGGCTATATCAGGTAAACAATTTTACAACGGTGCATGGCAGGCATTCAAAAACCATGCTGCCAATATGGATACATTAATAGCGCTTGGTACAGGTACTGCGTGGTTGTATTCAATGTTTGTGGTAATAGCACCAAACTTATTACCACAAGTCGCAAGACACGTATATTTTGAAGCGTCATCGATGATCATCGGTTTAATTAGTTTAGGGCTCGCTTTTGAAGTAAAAGCACGTGGGCGCACCTCACAAGCAATTAAACGCTTAATTGGCCTGCAACCAAAAACTGCATGCGTAATTCGCGATGGGCAAGAGCAAGACATCGACATTAGTGATGTTGTAAAAAATGATGAAGTACGCGTACGCCCGGGTGAAAAAATCCCTGTGGATGGCGATGTTATTGAAGGCAGCAGTACGGTTGATGAGTCAATGCTTACTGGTGAGCCAATGGCCGTCCGCAAAAAAACGGGCGATAAAGTTGTTGCCGGAAGTATTAACAAAAGTGGCACTTTATTATTTAAAGCCACGCACATTGGTAGCGAAACCACACTTGCCAATATTATCAATATGGTAAAGCGTGCACAAAACTCTAAGCCATCAATAGGGCGCTTAGCTGATGTTATATCAGGAATATTTGTACCAACAGTTATGATTATTGCAGTACTTGCGGGCCTTGCATGGTTAAACTTTGGACCTGAGCCATCAATTGCCTATGCCGTTGTTGCAATAACCACTGTACTTATTATTGCTTGTCCTTGTGCGCTAGGACTCGCAACCCCTATGTCGGTTATGGTAGGTATTGGTAAAGCCGCAGAGTCAGGAATATTAATTCGAAATGGTGAGTCGCTGCAAACAACATCTAAAATTACCACCATGATTTTAGATAAAACAGGCACTATTACTCAAGGCACACCGCAAGTTACCGATGTAGTTACGTTTAATAACAGTGATGAAAATACAGTAATGCAACTTGTTGCAAGCCTTGAAAGTAGCTCAGAGCATCCACTGGCAGAAGCAATTACGGCATACGCTAAAAAGCAGGGCTTAGCTTTAGGTAAAGTAGCCGACTTTGATGCCATTACAGGTAAAGGTGTAACTGGCAGTGTTGACGGGCAAACATTGTTGTTTGGCAATAAAGCGCTAATGGATAAATACGATGTAGCCGTTGATGATGCAACCGAGCAAGCTCAAACACTTGCCAGTGATGCTAAAACGCCCATGTATTTTGCAAGTAATAATAAGCTTCAAGCTATTATTGCAGTAGCAGATCCTATTAAAGAGGATTCAGTTGAAGCTATTAAACGCTTGCAAGATAAAGGTATCCACCTAGTTATGCTAACAGGTGACAACAAAGTCACTGCACAAGCCGTTGCTAAACAAGTTGGTATTGATGACTTTATTGCAGAAGTAATGCCCGATGATAAAGTAAACGAAGTAACAAAACGCCAAGCAAACGGTGAAATAGTGGGTATGACAGGTGACGGTATTAACGATGCCCCCGCACTTGCGCAAGCAGATGTAGGGTTTGCAATTGGCACTGGTACCGATGTTGCAATAGAAAGTGCAGACATTACCTTAATGCGTGGTTCGTTACATGGCCTTGCTGATGCAATTGCAGTGAGTAATGCAACTATTTCAAATATTAAACAGAACCTATTTGGTGCCTTTATTTATAACGTGGCGGGTATTCCGATTGCAGCCGGCGTGTTGTATCCATTTTTTGGAATACTACTTAACCCTGTTGTTGCCGGTGCAGCTATGGCACTTTCATCGCTTACAGTGGTAAGTAACGCTAATCGCTTACGTTTTTTCAAACCAAATAAATCGTAATTTAAGCTAAGGAGTACATTATGTTGATGATTAATATAGGTGGTGCACTGTTAATAGCCGCAATTATTTATTGGTTTTGGCTATACAAACCAGAGCAAACACAAAGTGATGACAACAAAGTAACGATAGTCGTTGATAACGGTGTTTATAAGCCAGGACACATTAAAGTGGCAGCCAACAAAGAGGTTGTACTTACCTTTGATAGAAAAGACAGCGCGCCGTGCGCCGAAACAGTGGTATTTCCACAGCTTGATATAAGTAAAACTCTGGCAATGGGTGATGGCAATACAGTTAAACTACCCGCGCTTGAAGCCGGTGAGTATGACTTTCATTGCCAAATGCAAATGTATAAGGGCAAGCTAGTTGCAGAGTAACCTGAACTAAGTAGGTGTTGGGGTCGTATAGTTGCCTTATAAAAGTTACGAGTAAGAGTCGCTATATTAAATGAATAAATTAAACCCTAAAAAATTATTGAATAGTAAATGGACCGCAACACCTTCTATAAATAAAGAAAAACACTTCATTATTGTTGAGGTAGAATTTGATGAAGATGGCAATGTAATTGAGTGTATTACCGAGGCTGTTATGTCAAAAAATCAATATCCAATTAGTTGGCGAGATTTAAAAGATAACCAAAAGTGGCTACAAGGGTGGAAGTAGTTTAAATCTATATACTTTACCTTCCACTAGGGCGTGTTGATCTTTGTGGATTGAAATTTGTTCAATCTAGGGGCGATTAAATCGCGGCGCGAGGTTTGTAACCTAGTGGGCTAAGTAAAAACCGAGCAACAAAGAGTT
>NZ_AUTR01000064.1:0-51122 GCF_000497875.1 Pseudoalteromonas sp. S8-8 | reverse complement strand
AATTTAAACTCTAAGCTAGAGCAATTCTTTTATCCAACTTTCCTTGGTAGAAGAAGTTGGCTGGGATACCAGGATTTGAACCTGGGAATGCCAGGATCAAAACCTGGTGCCTTACCGCTTGGCGATATCCCAACAAAGAATTCTTTATAATTTTAGTTCTTATAAGAACATGGTGCGGAAAGAGAGACTTGAACTCTCACAACCGAAGTTACTGGAACCTAAATCCAGCGCGTCTACCAATTCCGCCACTCCCGCATCAACAATTTGCCAATTTAAACTCTAAGCTAGAGCAATTCTTTTATCCAACTTTCCTTGGTAGAAGAAGTTGGCTGGGATACCAGGATTTGAACCTGGGAATGCCAGGATCAAAACCTGGTGCCTTACCGCTTGGCGATATCCCAACAAAGAATTCTTTATAATTTTAGTTCTTATAAGAACATGGTGCGGAAAGAGAGACTTGAACTCTCACAACCGAAGTTACTGGAACCTAAATCCAGCGCGTCTACCAATTCCGCCACTCCCGCATCGTTTGTACAATAAAGTACAGGTAGTTATTTTAAACTCTTCATTGAGCTGCAATTTAACTCTTGCAGAGCCATTTCTAAAAGAAGAAATGGTGGCTAAGACGGGATTTGAACCTGTGACCCCATCATTATGAGTGATGTGCTCTAACCAGCTGAGCTACTTAGCCATTGTTGGCTGGGATACCAGGATTTGAACCTGGGAATGCCAGGATCAAAACCTGGTGCCTTACCGCTTGGCGATATCCCAACAATAACAATTGATAGTTTTAATTCTTATCAAGAATTATGGTGCGGAAGGAGAGACTTGAACTCTCACATCCTAAGATACTGGAACCTAAATCCAGCGCGTCTACCAATTCCGCCACTCCCGCACACAAGGTAGTTATTTTAAACTCTTCATTGAGCAACAAAAAAATAATGGTGGCTAAGACGGGATTTGAACCTGTGACCCCATCATTATGAGTGATGTGCTCTAACCAGCTGAGCTACTTAGCCATCTTTTTTTGTTAGCACTTCATCGCTGAGTGCGGGGCGTATTATGCTGATATGACCCAAATTCGTCAACACCTTTTTTGCAAAAAAACACTTAACTGTGTTTGTTTGCAGGAAAATTAAGCTAACAGGCTAAAATTTAATAAAAATGCTGTTTTTTTAGCTGCCTTTAAGGCGCGGAATCTTAATTAACCCTGTACTTCTTTAATTAAGCGATATTACAAAGATAGACTAGGGCCTGTTTATCTTTTGAGGTTAAATTTGCAGCAGTGTGTTTGGTATTTAGACAAGGCAGAGCCTATGTAGTGTGGTTGTTCCCCATAAATAGGCGATAACGTAGAATAAATGCCAAACACACGCTGCCCGAAGGGTTCTGCCTAGGGGAAATTTACTCTTTGTTGCTCGGTTTTTACTTAGTACACTAGGTTGTTACAAACCTCTCGCCGCGATTAAATCTTCCTTGGATTGAACAAATTTTAATCCTAAAAGGTCAACAGGCCCTGATTGAGCTTAATTATTATTTTTATAATATTTAAATACAAAAAAGGCTCGTAAAAACGAGCCTTTAAAAATTATTACCAAGTGAAATTGGTTTAATTTGTACTTATACGTTGAACAAGAAGTTCATTACATCGCCATCTTTAACAATGTACTCTTTACCTTCTTGACGCATCTTACCTGCTTCTTTTGCGCCACTCTCACCTTTAAAGGCAACAAAGTCGTCAAAAGCAATAGTTTGCGCACGGATAAAGCCACGCTCGAAGTCGGTATGGATTTTACCCGCTGCTTGTGGTGCTGTTGCACCTACAGGGATTGTCCATGCGCGTACTTCTTTTACGCCAGCTGTGAAATAAGTTTGTAATTGTAGTAATTCATAACCACCACGAATAACAAGGTTAAGACCTGGCTCTTCTAGACCAAGATCAGCCATAAACTCTAGCTTGTCTTCGTCATCTAGTTCTGAAAGCTCAGACTCGATAGCGGCACATACAGGAACAACAATCGCATCTTCAGCTGCGGCAATAGCGCGTACGCGGTCAAGGTATGGGTTATTTTCAAAACCATCTTCTGCAACGTTTGCAATATACATTGTTGGTTTAATCGTTAAGAAGTTAATAGAGCTGATTGCTGCTTTTTCTTCTTTAGTTAGTGCTAGACCACGTAAAGTTAAGCCTTCGTCAAGATGCACTTTTACTTTTTCAAGTACAGCATTTTGCTCTTTAGCGTCTTTATCGCCACCTTTTGCTTTTTTTGAATTACGGAATAGGGCTTTTTCAGCGCTATCCATATCAGCAAGTACTAACTCAGTGTTGATTACGTCAATATCGTCAGCAGGGTCAATAGTGCCTGCTACGTGGATGATGTTTTCATCTTCAAAACAGCGAACTACGTGGCCAATTGCATCGGTTTCACGAATGTTAGCTAAAAACTGGTTACCAAGGCCTTCACCTTTAGATGCGCCTTTTACTAAGCCAGCAATGTCTACAAATTCCATACTAGTGGTAAGAACTCGTTGAGGATTAACAATTTTAGCAAGTTCGTCTAGACGAGGATCTGGCACAGGTACCACACCTGTATTAGGCTCAATGGTACAAAAAGGAAAGTTAGCGGCTTCAATACCCGCTTTAGTTAGTGCATTGAAAAGCGTTGATTTACCAACGTTAGGCAAGCCAACGATGCCACATTTAAAACCCATAGTAAGATACCTTGTTTAGAATTCGTTTAAACGGTGTACTTGGACCCAAGTTACTAGGGTTTAAACGAATGTAGTCTGTTTTGTGCTTTTAACACACCATCTTTTGCAAGTATTTCCATGCAACGAACTGCTTCATCAACAGCAGCATCCATTTTTTCTTGGTCTGCTTTGGCTGCTTTTCCAAGCACCCAACCAGTAACCATTTCACGATGCCCCGGATGACCTACACCAATGCGCAAGCGCATAAAGTCTTTTTGATTTGCCATTTTTGCAATAATGTCTTTTAAACCATTATGACCGCCATGCCCGCCGCCTTTTTTTAACTTGGCAACGCCTGGGTCTAAATCCAATTCGTCATGGGCAACTAAAATGTCCTCGACAGGGATTTTGAAAAAATTAGCTAAACTACCGACCGCTTTACCACTTAAATTCATGTAAGTAGTGGGGATCAATAATTTGAATTCTTGGCCTTGAATGATCACTTTGCCTGTAAGGCCGTGATATTTAGGATCGTATTTTAGGGTGCAGTTGTAGCGTGCAGCGATTTGCTCGATGAACCAAGCACCTGCATTGTGGCGTGTGTTTGCGTATTCGGGGCCTGGATTAGCCAGGCCCACAAGCATTTGAATAGAATTCAAGGTTGCGAGACCTTAAAAATTATTCTGCTGCTGCAGCGTCGTCTTCAACTGGAGCTGCTTTGTTTGCTTTGATAGTCAGGATAGACTGATCATGGCCTTCGCCTTTACCTAAATCTACAGAGCTAACGCCTTTAGGGAAAGTAAGGTCAGAAATATGAACAGAATCGCCAACAACAAACTTAGAAACATCTACTTCAATGAATTCTGGAAGTGCTTTTGGAAGACACGTAATTTCAACTTCAGTTAACTGGTGAACAACAGTTGCGCCAGCTTTAGTTACAATATCTTCACCGATGAAGTGAAGAGGAACTTTAGTTTGAAATTTATGAGTAGCATCTACACGTTGGAAATCAAGGTGAGTAAGCTTAGGCTTGAATGGGTGACGTTGGATATCTTTTAAGATTACTTCAACAGCTTCGCCATCTACGTTAAGCGTAAGGATATGCGTGTAAAAACCTTCGTCTTCTTGTGCTTTGATCATATCTTTATGAGCAAAAGTAAGAGATAAAGCTTCTTTGTCAGCTCCGTAAAGGATTGCAGGAACTTTGTCTTCGCGACGTAGGCGGCGGCTCGCACCAGTACCAGTTTCTACGCGAAGTTCAGCGTTATATGTATAAGTTTTGTTAGACATGATGTCTCCAGTTATTAAAATGTGTAGGGCCTTTGCGACCAAGGTCCCTAGCCAAAAGGCGCGCTATCATACCACCACGCCCAGACAAAATAAACATCGCTTACAAAAAAAGCGCCAAAAGGCGCTTTTATACTCAGGAATGTTTAATTTTAGTGTTCAAACATCGCTGAGATAGATTCTTCGTTACTAATACGACGAATAGTCTCTGCTAACATGTCAGCAAGCGTAAGTACCTTAATTTTATCAAGGGCTTTAAGCTCGTCAGATAGAGGAATTGAGTCAGTTACAATTACTTCGTCAATCATCGAGTCACGTAAGTTTTCTGCTGCTTTACCTGAAAGAATAGGGTGCGTTGCGTATGCAAATACGCGCTTAGCGCCATGTTCTTTAAGTGCTTCTGCGGCTTTACATAACGTACCACCGGTATCAATCATATCATCTACGATAATACAATCACGACCTTCAACGTCACCAATTATGTGCATTACTTGAGAAACGTTTGCTTGAGGGCGACGTTTATCAATGATTGCTAAATCGGTATCGTTTAGTAGTTTTGCAATTGCACGTGCGCGTACAACACCACCAATATCTGGAGATACAACAACGACGTCTTCAAAGTCGCGTTCTTTCATATCTTCAAGTAATACAGGGCTGCCAAATACGTTGTCTACTGGTACATCAAAGAAGCCTTGGATTTGTTCAGCGTGTAAATCAACCGTAAGAACACGGTCAACACCAACGCTTGATAAGAAATCGGCAACAACTTTAGCGGTAATTGGAACACGGGCAGAACGTACACGACGGTCTTGGCGCGCATAACCAAAATAAGGAATGACGGCAGTAATACGACCTGCAGATGCACGACGTAGAGCATCAACCATAACGATAAGTTCCATTAGGTTATCGTTTGTAGGGGCACAGGTTGATTGCAAGATAAAAACGTCCGAGCCACGAACATTTTCATTTATTTGAACACTGATCTCACCGTCGCTAAAACGGCCAACAACAGCATCGCCTAATTCAATATATAAACGTTTTGCAACTTTTTGAGCTAACTCAGGTGTTGCGTTACCAGCGAAGAGCTTCATGTCAGGCACGGTAGGGTTCCTCAGGCACTGAATATTTGGACTAACGGGCAATGATAAATACCACTGCGAGTTAACTTATGATTACTTGTACGTTACTTCATTGATCGAATATGGCGGTTAACTCCGTATGAGCAGGTGAGACATTTGCGCTTGAAGCCACAAAACCCTGCCAAGTATGGGGGAGATTTTCAAGTACATCTTGTGCTTGAACTTGACTAGCAAATTCGACAAAACAACATGAACCTGTTCCGGTCATCTTCGACGGTGCGTATTTTAGCAACCACTGGAGGGTTTTTTCAACCTCGGGGCAAAGCTTTTTAACTAAAGGCTCACAATCGTTGGTTAAAGTATGGTGTTTCCAATCGCCTATTATTTTTGGTGTGTCGCGTTTTAAATCTGGATGTGTAAATATTTTTGCGGTACTTACATGTTGATTTGGGTGTACAACGCAGTACCATTTTTGTTCAAGTTTTACCTGGTGTAATTTCTCACCAATACCATGCGCTATGGCGCTTTGCCCTTGTATGAACACCGGAACATCAGCCCCTAATTTAAGTCCTAATTGGGCTAGAATTTCTAAATTTAGTTCTAATTTCCATAATTTATTTAGGGCTAATAAAGTACTTGCGGCGTCGGATGAACCACCTCCAACACCTCCGCCCATCGGTAAGCGTTTAATTAAATTTATTTTTACACCCAAAGAGGTTTTACAGTGTGTTTGTAATAATAAAGCCGCTTTATAGATGAGATTATCATTTAGAGGTATGTCTTTAGTATCACCACCGACAGAAATACCACCGTCTGTTGTTAGCTCAAAATGCAACTCATCACCAAAATTTAAAAAAGTAAATAAGGTTTCGAGTTCATGATAGCCATCTTCTCGGCGAGCATTAATATGTAAAAATAAATTGAGTTTTGCCGGGGCAATAAGTGAAAAAGAGGTTTTGTTATTCATGCTTATTTAAACTGCCAATCGTAGAGTTGAATTTTTATTTTTATTTGTTGATGCTTTAACGTCAGTTTAGTTGGTAACCAGTAACCTGCGTTTTGTACGTAAGTGCCGTAATCTATTTGCCATTTTTTGCCTGCATTATCAAACCATAATACTTGCTTTGCGCGGCCTAGTTCATCAACGACTAAACTTTGATCGTCAATGGTGCCTTTAAGCCAGTTATCGGCGTTATCAACAGGAAGTGTAAAACCCGTTAAACGCTTTAAAAGCTCTGCAGCATTAGTATCAAAGTACTCATCGCCGTCAAACTCTAATTCAGCACCATTTGATGTTTGTTTAAGCGACAAAATACGAGTACCAATAAAAGTAGTCAGTATTAAATTATTGGAATTTGTTGTTTGCTGCCAATTTAAGTTTGCAGATTGACGCTCTTCTGGGCTTATAAACGCGAGTTTACCCTCGACCTGCCAAGTTTTTTGAGCAGCTAAACGTGGTTTCCAATCATCATAAAGTGTTGTTTTTGTATCAATTTGATGGGCACAGCCACCTAAAAATAAAAAAAACATGAATAAAATCAAATATTGTCGAATCAAATGTTGTTCCTTACTTTCCATATTCCGCTGATTTTTGGTAAAATTACCGCCTTTGAAGTAGGGCTCAGCAATATTTGGCAAATATGACCATAATAGCACTAGGTATAAATCACAAAACCGCATCCGTAGAATTACGTGAAAAAGTGGCTTTTTCGCCTGAGCAAATTTCAGAGGCGTTGCAACAATTAAGTGGCCATGCCGACTTTAATGAAGCGGTTATTGTGTCTACCTGTAATCGAACCGAGATCTATTGTAGCCTCGCTCAGCAAAATTCCCAAACACTGTTAACTTGGCTTGCCAGTTTCCATGGTTTGGATGAACATGAACTGAGCAGCAATATATACTGCCATGAAGGTAATGACGCCATTAACCACTTAATGCGCGTAGCGTGTGGGTTGGATTCTCTTGTGTTAGGCGAGCCGCAAATTTTAGGGCAAATAAAGCAATCGTTTTTTAGTGCTAAAACCCACGATGCAATAGGTGTCACTTTTGATAGGTTGTTTCAAAAAACCTTTTCGGTAGCAAAACAAGTTCGCACTGAAACAAATATAGGCGCAAGTGCCGTGTCGGTTGCATTTGCGGCTGTTAACTTAGCAAAACATATTTATGGCAAGCTTGATCAAACCAATGTGCTATTAATTGGTGCTGGTGAAACCATTGAACTGGTTGCTAAACATTTATATCAAAATGAGCCTAAAAAAATAACGGTCGCGAATAGAACAATTGAACGTGCTCGCAGCCTTGCTGATGAAGTGTCGGCAGATGTTATCGCACTTGCACAGTTACCAGAACGTTTACATGAAGCCGATATAGTCATTAGTTCTACCGCCAGTACTTTACCTATTATTGGTAAAGGGGTGGTTGAGCAAGCGCTTAAGCAGCGCCGACACAAGCCTATGCTATTTATAGATATTGCGGTTCCGCGCGATATAGAAAGCCAAGTAGGTGAGCTAGATGCTGCCTATTTATATTCCGTTGATGACTTACAAACCATTGTAAGCGAGAATATGGCAGCGCGTGAGCAAGCTGCACAGCAAGCGCAAATAATTATTACTGAACGCACCAAAGAATTTGCAATGTGGATGCGCTCACTCGATTCGGTAGATTTAATCCGCCATTATCGAAATGATGTACAAACAATTAAGTCAGAACTTGTAGAGCGTGCTGTTAGTCAGCTAAATACAGGTAAAGATGCAGAAAAAATTATATTAGAGCTCGCCAATAAATTAACCAATCGCTTAATGCACGCGCCTACCCGTGCAATACAAGACGCAGCGAAAAAAGGTGAAGTGGCGCAGCTAAACCAGTTGAAAAAAATGTTAGGTATTGATCAGGAATAACCGTTAAATGAAAGAGTCTGTTTATAATAAATTAGAAACCTTAGTAGAGCGTTACGAAGAAGTACAAGCGCTGCTAAGTGACCCGTCGGTCATTAGTGATCAAAATCGTTTTCGTGGGCTTTCAAAAGAATACTCTGAGCTTGAAGAGATTGTAAAAACGTTTTTAACTTACAAAGAAACGCAAGATGATTTAGCCAGTGCAGAAGAAATGCTTAAAGATTCTGACCCTGAAATGCGTGAAATGGCGCAAGAAGAATATAAAGAAGCTAAAGCACAAATTTTGGTAATTGAAGATCAAATTCAAGTATTAATGTTGCCAAAAGATCCGCGAGATAACAATAACGTGTTTGTTGAAGTACGCGCTGGAACAGGCGGTGATGAAGCGGCTATTTTTGCTGGCGACTTGTTCCGTATGTACAGCCGCTATGCAGAAACTAAAAAATGGAAAGTAGAAGTTGTGAGCACCAATGAAGGTGAGCACGGTGGTTACAAAGAAGTTATTGCAAATATTAGTGGCGAAGGCGTTTACGGTCAATTAAAGTTTGAATCAGGTGTACACCGCGTACAACGTGTGCCAGAAACTGAGTCACAAGGGCGAGTTCATACCTCTGCGTGTACTGTTGCGGTAATGGCGGAAGTACCAGAGGCCGAAGCGATACAAATTAATACCGCAGATTTAAAAGTTGATACATTTCGTGCATCAGGCGCAGGTGGTCAGCACGTTAATAAAACAGATTCTGCTATTCGACTTACACATATACCTACCGGTGTTGTGGTTGAGTGTCAGGATCAACGTTCACAGCATAAAAACCGTGCTAAAGCGATGTCAGTACTTGCAGCACGTTTGCAACAGGCTGAAGATGAAAAGCGCCATGCGGCAGAAGCATCTGAACGTCGTGACTTAGTAGGTAGTGGCGATCGTTCTGAACGTATCCGTACTTATAACTACCCACAAGGTCGTATTACCGATCACCGTATTAACTTAACACTTTATCGTTTGAATGAAGTGGTAGCGGGTGATTTAAGCTGCGTTATTGACCCATTAATGCAAGAACATCAAGCTGACTTATTAGCGGCTATGGGCGACGAGTAATCGTGAGCCAAACTCTTGAACAAGCTATTGCTGCAGGCGCTAATTTATTAGCACCTAGCAGCGAAAGTGCTAAATTAGACGCACAAGTTTTACTTCTACATATTCTTCAAAAACCTCACAGTTACCTTTTCACTTGGCCAGAGCATGCGCTTAATGCCGAACAACAACAGCAATTTAATACATTTTGCCAAAGACGTTTAAACGGTGAACCTGTTGCACATATTACGGGGCAACGTGAATTTTGGAGCTTATCGCTTGAAGTTAACGCAACAACTTTAATACCTCGACCAGATACCGAAACGTTAGTAGAACAAGCACTTGAAGTGGCTGTACCTGCTACAGCTAAAGTGCTTGATTTAGGCACGGGTACTGGTGCAATAGCGCTGGCATTGGGTAGTGAAATGCCTAATTGGCAAATTATTGCAGTAGATAGAGTAAGCGATGCAGTTGCACTTGCTACACGTAACCAGCAGCGATTGGCAATTAATAATGTACACGTTAAGCAAAGCAACTGGTTTAGCGAGTTACATGGTGAGAAATTCAACCTAATTGTCACTAACCCACCTTATATTGAAAGCAGTGATATACATTTAAATCAGGGCGATGTGCGCTTTGAGCCTTTGTCGGCATTAGTGGCTGATGATTGTGGAATGTCTGATATTAAACAAATAATTACACAATCACGTGACTATTTGTTATCTAGTGGCTATCTTTTAATAGAACACGGTTTTGAGCAAGGTGAAGCTGTTCGTCATTTTTTCAAAAAAATGGCATTTGTGAATATTAAAACAGTGAAAGACTTTGGTGATAACGACCGTGTAACGTTTGCACAGTGGCCCTAAAGAATAATAATTGCCTGCTAGTGCGTTAAATAATGCCATGAAGGAATTTCGACTATGATGGGTGATTTTTTATTTTCAGATGAGCCAGAAGAAGCAATCAATGAGATTGAACTCGGTACCTGGAAAGTATTAATCGTTGATGATGAACCTGAAGTTCATGCTGTTACAAAACTAGCGTTGAGTGATTTTGAGTTTCAAAATAAACGCTTAGAATTTATTAGTGCGTACTCAGGTGCTGAAGCAAAAGAGCTTGTGAAAGAGCATCCAGATGCAGCCATTGTACTACTTGATGTAGTAATGGAGACCGATGATGCCGGTTTGCAAGTTGCTAAGTTTATTCGTGAAGAAGCTAAAAATAATCATATTCGAATTATTTTAAGAACGGGTCAACCTGGTCAAGCACCTGAACGACAAGTAATTATTAATTATGATATTAACGATTACAAATCTAAAACAGAGCTAACGGCTCAAAAGTTATTTACTGTTATTATGTCGAGCCTGCGCTCGTATCGGGATATTATTTCGATTGAGCAGTCACGCGAAGGGCTTGAGAAAATAATTATAGCGTCCCGTGATATTTTTTCTGCGCATTCAATAGAGCACTTTATTGAAGGCGTTATGCAGCAGTTAACTTCTTTACTTGGTATTGCTGATCAAGCTATGTATGCAACTACTTTAGTTGCGCAAAATCCTGAGGCACAAAATAATAAAAAATTAATTGTTTGCTCGGGTACCGGTGACTTTGAAAAAAGTGAAGGTAAAGAGCTCGATGAAGTATTACAAGCTGAACAGTTAAGTGCATGTCATCAGGCGCTTAATGAAAAAAGTATTATTTATAAAGATAACTACTTATTTGCGTATTGTAGCAGTGAGTACAATCATAATTCGATGCTATTTATATCAGGTATTCCAAAGGATTTAACGGATACTCAGCGCCATTTAATTAAGATTTTTTCTCAAAATGTGCAACTTGCGTTTGAAAATGTACAACTTCAGTCTGAAATAGAAGCAACGCAACAAGAGCTTGTTTACAGGTTAAGTGAAGCAGTAGAGCAACGCTCAACAGAAACGGGTAATCATGTTAAGCGTGTAGCACATATTTGTCATATATTGGCACAAGGGTATGGCTTATCTAAGCATGATGCTGATTTAGTAAGGTTGGCGTCGCCTCTTCATGATGTAGGCAAAGTGGGCATTCCTGATGCGGTATTAAATAAACCAGCAAAGTTAGACGCCCAAGAATGGGAAGTGATGAAAACCCATACTGATAAAGGCTATACTATCTTAAAAGACTCGCCGCATGAGATTGTTAGTGCAGGTGCAATTATTGCAAAAGAGCATCATGAAAAATGGGATGGCTCTGGTTACCCACAAGGTTTAAGCGGAAACGCAATTAATGTATTTGGTCGCATAGTTGCACTTGCTGATGTATACGATGCACTTCGCCATAAACGATGCTATAAAGAACCTTGGACACTGCAAAACGTAGTTGATGAAATTAACGCTCAAAAAGGCACACACTTTGAACCAAAATTGGTTGAAGTATTTAACGAGAAGCTTGATGAGTTAGAAGCGGTTCTTAACCGTTTTCCTGATTAAATTTTTATAAAACAGAAGTACAGGGGCATATGGATTATTTAGCAGTAAAGCATTCACACATGGCAATTGCGATGTTGAGTGTGATTTTATTTTATGTTCGCGCATTTTCGCGAATGGGCAGTGGTAAATTAGCAAAAAATAAAGCGGTAATGATTGGTAGTCATAGTATAGATACTTTGTTATTAGTGTCTGCACTTACGCTTATATTTATGGCTAAAATTAACCCGTTTGAACAATATTGGCTATTAGAAAAAATAGTTTTAGTGGTTATATATATTGGTATTGGGGCTAAAAGCGCCAGACAAACTAAAATGACGGCTAAAGTTGCTTACGTTTTAGTTAACACTGCTGTTATTTTAGCGATAGGTTATTTAGCGACGTCTAAATCAGCTTTTTTGCTTTAAAATACCTGACTATTTGAGCTTTATAGTTGTTTTATAAAGCTCAAATACGACTCCCTCTCAGAAAATATTCAAAAACATCTCTATATTGGTATATAGCTTTAAAGTTAGGTAAACTACGCCTTCGTTTTCTAAAATGTTGCAGTATTAATGACTACCCTCGGGTTTGACGAACACGATGAATCTTATCTTGATGATGCTTACGATGAATTTACACCTCCAGCGATTTACCGCTGTATTAAAGCAGAGTCAAAATGGGACCCTCAGATAGATTTAACAACATGTTATGAAACTTTAACTGACTTTGAACAGCAAATTTCAGCGCTGTGTTTAAAAGTGAGTGATGAGCACGATCGCTTCGAAAAATTATTAGATATGTTTTACAGCGATTGGCTATTTAGTGCCTCAGGCTTAAAAGTGCCAGAATACAAATTAAATACATTAAGCTATACGCTTTCTATGCGTAGTGGCTCACCAACAACGCTTGCAATTATACTTTGTCACTTTTTACAACACGCTAACTTTGATGCAAATCTTAGTCTTACGCTGGGTGATGTTGGTGTTCATGTGGCGATAAGTGATGAAGAGGGCTATATAATTGAGCCAAGCAGCGGGCAACAAAGCTGGTATATCATCCCTGAAAACGCAGATGAAGATGATGGGCAAGAACAAGAGCCTTTAGAGTTAATTTTTGATGACGAAGTATATAAGCTATTTTTAGCTCAGCAAAAATGGTCTTTCATTAGCGAAAACAAATTTGGTCATGCTTTGACCTGTGTAGAGATGCTAATGGAGCTAATAGGCGACGACCCGTATGAGAGACGCGACAGAGGTTACTTATTAAATCAGCTCGGTTGCCCTAAAATGGCACGTGATGATTTACAGTTTTTTGTCGATGAGTGTCCGGACGATCCTGCAATAGAGATTATTCAACACCAAATAGAAGAACTAGAAGATAATAATAAAACGCACCATTAAGAATAGGAATAATTATGGTTGAAACTCAAAGCGCATTAATTACAAATGATGCCGTTGTGCTTGGTTTGCTTGCTGTTATTTTGGGGGTTATTTTTAAAACCTCAAACAGTGAGCGTCCAGCTTTAAAACGATTTTATAAATACGTACCTGCTTTACTACTGTGTTACTTTTTACCTTCGTTATTAAATACCTTTGGTATTGTAGATGGTAATAAATCTAATGTTTATTATGTGGCTTCGCGCTACTTACTGCCTGCTTGTTTAATACTACTTACCATTAGTATTGATTTAAAAGCTATTATTAACTTAGGCCCTAAAGCGCTCATTATGTTTTTAGTGGGTACATTGGGCATTGTTATTGGTGGGCCATTAGCTATTTTAGTAGTGAGTGCATTTGATCCAAGTATTGTTGGTGGTCATGGGCCCGATGCAGTATGGCGCGGTATGACAACCGTTGCGGGTAGCTGGATTGGCGGTGGTGCTAACCAGGCATCAATGAAAGAGATGTTTGAAGTGGGTGGTGATATATTTTCTGTAATGATTACAGTAGATGTAATAGTCGCGAATATTTGGATGGCTGTTTTATTGTTAATGGCAGCAAATCATAAAAAAATTGATGCTGCTACGGGTGCTGATACAAGCGCAATTGAAGATTTAAAAAAACGTGTTGAAGCCTATCATGCTGAACACGCGCGTATTCCTACTCTTAACGATTACATGACGCTGCTTGCAATTGCATTTGGTATAACCGGTTTAGCGCATTTTTGTGCTGACTTTTTAGGTCCGTACTTTGGCACTACTTATGAGTGGGCAAAAGAATACAGCTTAAACAGTAAATTCTTTTGGCTAATTGTTATATCAACAACGATTGGCATAGGCTTATCGTTTACTAAAGTTAGACAAATAGAAGCGTTTGGCGCTTCAAAGGTAGCCTCTAGCTTTTTATATATTTTAGTCGCATCAATTGGTTTGCACATGAATGTAACCGCTATTTTTAATAACCCTGGGTTATTTTTAGTTGGCGCAATTTGGATGCTAGTGCATGCAAGCATAATGTTAGTAGTAGCTAAACTAATTAAAGCACCGTTATTTTATATGGCTGTGGGCTCGCAGGCTAATGTGGGCGGTGCAGCGTCTGCACCTGTTGTAGCATCAGCGTTTCATCCGTCATTAGCGCCTGTTGGTGTTCTGTTAGCTGTACTGGGCTATGGTGTGGGTACTTATATGGCTTATATTTGTGGATTAATGATGCAAGCAGTTGCACCGTAAGGAATTTAAATGAAAGACCAAATTATTAAAATCAATGAAATTGAACTAGCAAACAACAAACCGTTTGTATTGTTCGGTGGTATTAACGTATTAGAATCTCGCGATTTAGCTATGCGTGTTGCAGAGCATTACGTAGAAGTTACGACGAAACTCAATATTCCTTATGTATTTAAAGCGTCATTTGATAAGGCTAACCGTTCTTCAATCAATTCGTACCGTGGTCCTGGTATGGAAGAAGGTTTAAAAATATTTGAAGAGATTAAAAAGACTTTCAACATACCGCTTATTACTGATGTACATGAACCTCATCAAGCAGCACCTGTTGCTGAAGTTGTTGATGTAATTCAGTTACCAGCCTTTTTAGCACGTCAAACAGATTTAGTTGTGGCGATGGCTAAAACAGGTGCAATTATTAACGTGAAAAAACCACAGTTTTTAGCGCCACATGAAATGCGCCATATCATTACTAAATTTAATGAAGCCGGTAATAATAACATAGCACTTTGTGAGCGCGGTTCTAGCTTTGGTTACAACAACCTAGTGGTTGATATGCTGGGTATGGATGATATGAAAGCAATGGCGCCTGTTATTTTTGATGCAACACATGCACTTCAGCGCCCAGGTGGCCGAGCTGATTCTGCTGATGGTCGTCGTGCACAAGCAGCAGAGCTTGCACGCAGCGGTATGGCGCTAGGTATTGCAGGTTTATTTATTGAGGCGCATCCAAACCCTAACGAAGCTAAATGTGATGGCCCATGTGCGCTAGCGCTTAGTAAGTTAGAAGGGTACTTAACGCAAATGAAAGCGGTTGATGATTTAATTAAAAGCTTTGCCCCACTTGATACAAGTGCAAGCGATTTATAATTAAGCATGATGTTTATTAAAAAGCGACTCAGGTCGCTTTTTTTATGCCTTTAATATACACAAACTTATATGATGTATATAATCTCACGCATAAGAAAAACTAATTCTAAGCTTGGTTATTATGTCAAGACGGGTACCTCCATTAAACGCATTAAAAGCCTTTGAAGCGGCTGCGCGTCATTTAAGTTTTACTAAGGCTGCAGAAGAGCTCTATGTAACGCAGGCGGCAGTAAGTCATCAAATAAAAACACTTGAAGAGCATTTAGGTTTAAAGTTGTTTTTACGTAAAAACCGCTCATTATTATTAACTGAAGAAGGCCAAGGCTATTTTTTAGATATAAAAGAGATTTTTACTCAGCTTATTGATGCAACTGAAAAGCTATTAGCCCGTGGTGCTAAGGGCTCATTAACAGTTAGTCTAACACCAAGTTTTGCTATTCAGTGGTTAGTGCCTCGTTTGAGTTTGTTTAATGAGTTACACCCAGAGATAGACGTGCGAATAAAAGCACAAGATCAAGATGAAAACTCACTGACTGATGACGTAGATATTGCTATTTACTATGGAAGAGGTCATTGGAATGGCGTACAAGCGTACAAACTTCATACCGAGTATTTAGTACCACTTTGTAGTCCTATGTTATTAAGCGGATTAAAGCCGCTTGATCAACCTAGTGATTTAGCGCATCACACCTTATTGCATGACACCACACGTAAAAACTGGAAAACGTGGATGAAAACTGCAGGCGTGCGTAACATTCAGGTAAATCAAGGGCCTATATTTAGTCACTCATCAATGGTGTTACAAGCTGCAGTACATGGGCAAGGTGTGGCAATTGGTAATAGTGTATTAGCTAAACCCGACATAGATGCAGGGCGTTTGGTTATTCCGTTTAATCACAGTCTAGAAAGTAAAAATGCATATTACTTAGTGCTTCGCGAATCGCAAACAGAGCTTGGTAAAATAGTTTCGTTTAAAGAGTGGATGCTGAGCTTAGTAGAGCATGAGCAAGAACATGAGTATTAATAATGATTGAATGGTTTAAAAACACCGCACAACCTGCAATTGCACAGTTTATATTTGCGCATGGTGCAGGTGCTGGTAGCGATTCTGACTTTATGCAACATATGGCAAAATTAATAAGCGAGCAAGGTGTTGATGTTGGTTTATTTGATTTTGAATATATGCAAATTGCTAAACAAACTAATAAACGTAGGCCTCCAGAGCGAGCGCCAAAGCTACTTACTCATTATGAGCAAGTGCTTGGGCAGGCGCAGCCAGATTTACCGTTATTTATAGGCGGTAAATCGATGGGCGGACGCATGGCATCAATGCTTGCGTGCAGCACAGAGCAAAGACTTTCGGGTGTTATTGCATTTGGTTATCCATTTCATCCGCCGGGTAAGCCAGAAAAGTTACGCACCGATCATTTTGCTGATATTGTTTGCCCTTTTTTAGTATTACAGGGCGAGCGAGATACATTTGGTACACGTGAAGAACTGCTTACTATGGAAATGCCAAAACAGCCTTTACTCACATGGCTGACTGATGGCGATCATTCATTAAAACCACGTAAAAAAAGTGGCGTAACTGAACTGCAAAATAGAGAAACAGCAGCGTTAAGTGCCGTTGAATTTATTAAGCAACAAGTAGAGATGTGTTAAGACTCGATTAGGGGATTAGATGATTAAATTATTTTTAATGACCGGCAGTATTTTTTGTATGCTCTCGGTTATGTTAGGTGCATTTGCTGCCCATGGTTTAAAAAGCCGTTTATCGGAGTATTCATTAGGGGTTTTTAAAACAGCTGCTGAGTATCAAATGGTGCATGGCCTTGCACTTATTGCGGTGGCTATTTTAATCAAATGGGGCATAAACCTGAGTTGGGCTGGTGGTTTTTTTATAACGGGCACACTACTTTTTAGTGGCAGTTTATATTTACTCGCTCTAACAGATATGAAGTGGCTAGGGCCGATAACACCGCTTGGTGGATTGTGCTTTATTATTGGTTGGATTGTTATTTTAGTGCAAGTCGCACGATTTAAGTTTTAAAGAGTTTAAGGGTTAATATGTCTAGTGTTGTGATTTATTGTCGTAGTGGTTTTGAAAGCGATGCCGCTGCTGAAATAACGTTTCATGCTGCAGAGCAGGGTTTTGCAGGGTATGTAAAAGCAAAGCCAAATACAGGTTATGTTGTTTACGAATGTTTTGAAGCGCATCACAGCGACGAAATAATCAAAAAAGTCGATTTTAAAAATATGGTGTTTGCACGCCAATGGTTTGCCGGTACATTACTTGAAAACATGCCAGTAGAGGACCGTGTAAGTGCAGTAGTTGAAGCTGCTAAAGATTTTACATTGTGCTCAGAACTGCGCGTAGAAACGCCAGATACAAATGAAGGCAAAGAGCTTTTAACGTTCTGTAAAAAAATATCAACGCCGCTTAAAAAAGCCCTCGAAAAACAAAATACAGTACTGCGTGAGCCAAAAGCAAACCGCCCAGTAATGCATGTCATGTTTTTAACAAACAATACGGCTTATGTTGGTTACTCGTATAGCTTTAATAATTCTCCATTTTTCATGGGTATTTTACGCCTTCGTATGCCAAGCGATGCACCGAGTCGTTCAACGTTAAAACTCGACGAAGCGTTTAATGTATTTATTCCTGAGCAACAACGTGAATCACGCGTGGCAGCAGGTATGCGCAGTGTTGATTTAGGTGCATGCCCGGGTGGTTGGACTTATCAGCTTGTACGCCGTGGTATGTTTGTAAGTGCGATTGATAACGGCCCAATGAATGACGATTTAATGCAAACGGGGCAAGTTAAACATTTTAGAGCAGATGGTTTTAAATATCGCCCAGAAAAAAGAAATATTACTTGGTTAGTGTGCGATATGGTGGAAAAACCAACCAAAGTGACTACGCTAATGATTGACTGGGCAGTAAATGCATACGCAAAAGAGTTTATATTTAACTTAAAACTACCTATGAAAAAACGCTTTGATAGTGTTTATGAATGTCTTTCGATGATAAGAAAAGAGCTTGAGAAACATAGCATTAATTACGAGTTACAAGCTAAACATCTCTATCATGATCGTGAGGAAATAACCGTTCATTTAAACGTTACTAAGGTGCCACAAAATTTGTATAGTTAATATGTAGAGGCTAAAAGTGGTAAAAAACAATATTAATAAATGGCTAAGTTTACTTTTTTTATCACTTTTAATCACAGGTTGTGGCGGCGGCGGAGAAGGTAGTGATTCAACTACGCCCTCTGGTAACGCTGCGCCCAGTGTTACGCTCTCTGTTAGTAGTAACGTTATTGTCTCTAACCAATCGTTTACTATTACTGCGCTTGCAAGTGATAGTGACGGGCAAATAGCCAATTATCAATGGCAACAACTTAGTGGTCCTGAATTTACATTTATTGTTAATGGCAATACGCTTACAGCTACTGCACCGAGTGTAACCACTGACACGACCTTTAGTTTTTCAGTTACTGTTACTGATAATTCAGGTGCTACTGCACAACAAGTATTTTCAGGCACTATCACTTCTCAAAATAATGCACCTACAGTTAATATTACAGGCCCAAGTAGTGCACTTGCTAACACACAAGTAAGCTTAGTTGCTAACGCTCAAGATACAGATGGAACCATAAGCACTATTAGTTGGATTCAGTCTGCGGGAGATAATGTTGATTTTAGCCAGTCAGATGGTGTACTTAGTTTTACTGCCCCCAATGTATCTGAAAATACAACGCTAGGCTTTAGCGTAACCGTAACTGACAATGCCGGTAAAAGCGCTCAAGCGAGTAAAACGGTTTTAATTAATCAAGTAAATAGCGCGCCAACAGTCATTGTTACAGGCCCAGAAGAAGCTGAAAAAGATGACAGTGTAACCCTAGTTGCAGATGCACAAGACAGCGATGGTAGTATTAATAACATAACCTGGCAGCAAACAAGTGGCCCTGTAGTTGAATTTACCCAAACAGAAACAAGTATTAGCTTTAATGCGCCCACTGTTGCGCAAAATACCAATGTAACGTTTGTAGTAACTGTTACCGATGACGATAACGCTACAAATAGCGCCCAGAAAATAGTTGTAATATTAGCCCCAAATAATCCACCGGCTGCCGATGATGTAAATATAAATGTGCAATATAACCAAGCCACGGAATTTAGTTTAGTGGTTAGCGACGCTGATAACGATAGCGTACAGATTGACTTTGGTGATGATTTAAATGGAGCGCAAATCAGTGTTATTGATGGCCAAGCCTTACGTTTTAGTTACACACCTCCTGCAAACAGTATCACTCCACAAAGCTATACGTTAACGGCGACAGATACAAAAGACACAACCGAATTTGTACTGAGTGTTACCGTTGTTGATTCAACGCCCGCTACAATTAGTAATGTAACGCCCCAAAATAGTAATGACCCAGTCTTTGTAGATAGCCCTGTTAGCATTACATTTTCAGATATTATGCTCGTGAGTACTTTAGCCGTTAACTCTAGCAGTGGTACTTGTACTGGAAGCGTACAAGTGTCAGCAGATAATTTTACTACTTGCTTGGCCTTAACTATTGAAAGTTTGTCGGGTACTACCAGCGACACAAGTACTTATTTTCATACTGTAAATTTAAGCGCAAGCTTTGATGAAGACACTCAATATATTGTTCGTGTTACAGCTGATTTAGCTAATTTTGATAGCACAACTATTTTGGCGCAAACTGCCACCTCGTTTACAACTTCTAGCCAAGATATAAAAATAACAGAGCTTTCATCTGTGCAATTTAGTAATGACTTACCTTGGATTGAACTTTATAACGGCACCGGTGCGACAGTAAATTTACAAGACTACTCTCTTAAAGCTCGCAGTATTAATATGTCTGATAGTACGTTGAGTGATGAGCAAATATTTACGCTGCCTAATAAAGAGCTTTTAAATGGCGCCTATATTATTTTACAAAGCCGCTTTGGCGATGATTTTTTAGCAATTGCATCATTAAATAACACTAAGCTTGTACTTGTTGGTAGCGCGAATGATCAAATTAGGCCTTATTGGTACATAAATGGTTTTGCAGAATTACTTAATAGTGCGGGTACACAAACTATCGACTTTGTTAAGTTTGGAAATTCAACCCAAGAGCCTGTAACAGCCTCGCAGTGGCAAGGCGAAAACGCTGCACAAATACTGCCAGAGCAGGGCGCCAGCTTAAAGCGTACGCTCGGCGCAACCGATACCAACCAAAATACAGACTGGAACTACTCAGTATTCAATACTCCGGCAGGGCCTAACGATATATCTTGCTCAATAGATGATGATGAAGACGGTATTCCAGATTGCGCAGAGGTAGAGGGGGCA
Organism: Pseudoalteromonas sp. S8-8; assembly: GCF_000497875.1. Lineage (NCBI taxonomy): Bacteria > Pseudomonadati > Pseudomonadota > Gammaproteobacteria > Alteromonadales > Pseudoalteromonadaceae > Pseudoalteromonas > Pseudoalteromonas sp. S8-8. The sequence continues at coordinate 30,758 of NZ_AUTR01000064.1, read as the reverse complement.
ACATTTGGTGGGCTGCCTTTATATGAATGGGGAGCGCGTACTTCACAAAAAGATATATTTATTGAAATAGATTATATGGATAGTAGTGATGTTGGAATAACGCCTCATCGAAATGCACTTGAAAAAATTGTTAGTGTATTTGCAAGTAAAGGCTATACCGTTCATTTTGATGTAGGTGACTTATTTGATCAAAATAGCGATATTGCGCCGCAAAACTTTGATTTAGGTGGCGGAAATGTTGTCCCTTTTAATAGTTATACTCCGTTTGAGTACGATTTAAGTAGCCCTAATTTGTTTGCTTATAAAATGGAATATACCGATATAACCCGCAGACCCATTTTTCATTACTTATTAATGGCAAGTAGTGGAAATGAAGATGGTAGTATTAGTGGGTCGGGTATTGCTGAGATCAGCGGTAATGATTTAATGGTAACTATGGGCGGCTGGGGCTTAACGCTCGATACGCAAATAGCAACCAATGTAACTTATAATTATCAAGCATCAACTATCTTTCATGAGCTAGGCCATAACTTAGGCTTATACCATGGTGGCGATGAAGAGGTTAACTTTAAGCCTAATCATTTAAGCTCTATGAATTATTTATATCAATTAGCGGGTTTATCAACAATAGGTAATAACGAAGGCGATCGTTATTATGAGCGTTTTTATCCCAGCAATGCTAGCTGCGATATTACACCAAATACTAATAGTCATTTAGGCTCTACAGATGATTTTATTATTGATTATTCAAGTGGTAGTTCAGCAGATTTAAATGAGAGCACAATACTTGAAGCACAGGGGCTAAATCGAAATGGCTCACTACCTGTTGATTTTAACTGTAATGCAATTAACACCGAAAGCTTAACCAGCTTTGATACTAACCAAGATAATACAATATCAATACTTAGTGATGTAAATGAGTGGAGCATGCTTAATTTGCAGTTTTATATGCAAAGTGCAGGTAATCGATTTGGCGTGCCAAATACTAATAATAGTAAGGTGTATAATTTACAAAGCTCACCTACTAATATTGAAACGCTGCCCAGTTATATAAAAGAAGCGCAGCCAAGTAGTGCAATTATTGCTGAGTTAAAAGCAATTAAAGAGCATTAATATGAAACTAGAGTTAAGTATTAAGTTTATTGTTTGTAGTAGTTTTTTTAGCTTACTAATAGCGTGTAGCGATACTAACAATGCACGTGAATGGTTACTAAAAAATGACAATTTATATTACAAAAATATAGCTATTGACTGGCGAGTTGAATCAGTAAAGGGCTGTAAGACATGCGTTATAAACCAAGATGTTGTTTATCAGCCTGAAGGCATTAGTAGTTATAATACGTTAATGCAGAGTCAAAATTGGGTGGCGGTACATGAGTTAAGTAAAATCAATGTTATCCGTTTAAAGATGCCAGACCAAACACCTTACTTATTCGTAGAGCGTATAAAAGGGCGAACACTAAAGCTGTTTGATCAGCAGCAAAACTACAGTATAAAAATTGGTGAAGTTACAGCCGTTAATTTTAACAATCAGCGCTTTAGTATTTTGATTAAAAAATTTGAAGAAGTAGATAAACAAAGCGTCGCATTACCAAGGCGTGCATCGCTTGAGTTTATTGTTTTAAAAATAGATTAAAAAAGCACCTTAGGTGCTTTTTTATCTCGGGTGCGGTGTCCTTCGGATATTAAAAAGTCAGCAACCTCTTAATTAACTACGGTATTTTGGTCGATAATTATCGACCCACAAACGTGTTGCACCACACACAGCTACAGGCATAACTATTAAGTTTACAAAGGGTATAGCCGTTAATAACATAACAGCAAAACCAAACCCGTATGATAAACCTTGCTTAGATTTTAAATCGTCTTTCATCTGTTTAAAGCCAATTTTATGGTTATCGAACGCATAGTCTTCGTATTGTACTGCGTACATCCAACAGGTAAACAAAACCCATAGTATTTGGCCAATGACAGGTAAAACCCAAAGTAGTATGAAAAAACCAATAGCGCGAGGAAGGTAATAGCACAGCTTTGTCCACTCACGGGCAAGCATTCTAGGTACATCTTTAACTAATTCGGAAAAACCATCATCGTTAATTTTTTGACCCGTTAAATAAAGCTCAACTTTTTCGCTTAATAAAGCATTGAATGGGGCTGCAATAAAATTAGTGATTATAGTAAATAGCATACTGTAGCTAAATAATACGACTAATACAGCAATTGGCCACATTAGCCATTCAAGCCAGCTTAACCATTCTGGTAGCATGTTACTGATGTAGCTAAAGCTATCACTTAGCCATCCAAATAAGAAAAACAACGAACTACCAAATAGCAGAACATTAATTAAAAGCGGGATAAGTACAAAGCGCTTTAACCCTTTTTGGCTAATTAATTTAAATCCCGAAAAAAAATATTCCATACCTTGTGTGATCTGCACTGTAACCTCAAAAAATATTTACCATTAGTTATAGTATAAATAGCTTAATAATTTTGAACAGTAATTTTAAGTAACAAAGTGTTAGCTTTAATGTTGCGGTTTTGGTTATATAGTAACTACAGGTGTTTAGTAATATGCAATTATGATTAATCAATGTAGACCAGATTAGTTTTTTTATTAATAAAAGAATGAACTTACTAATCATGACTATACTGAACTTTACTACGTAGAAAAAAAGCATCTACCAGAGGCTTTTTGTTGTATCAATATGTATAAATAATGCGAGCAAGTGAAAATGGGTACGGATAGGTTAAAAAAGTTATTATCTCACCAGCAAGGCATTTTATCTAAAATTGCATTAGGGGTACCTTTAAATGAGGTGCTTACTGAAATTTGTTTATCAATAGAGCAGATTATTGATGATGAATCTGCTAGGTGTTCCATTTTATCAGTTAAAGGCCAGCAGCTTTTTCATTGCGCAGCCCCTAATATTCACCCAGAGTACTGTAGTTTGCTTAATGGGGTTCACATAGGGCCAAAAGTGGGCTCTTGTGGTACTGCTGCATTTTCGAAATCGCGCACAATTGTAGAAAATATTGAAATCTCACCGCTATGGGAGGACTTTAAAGCTTTAGCGCTAAAGTTTGATCTTAGGTCATGTTGGTCAACACCTATTTTTTCAACTCAAGCTGATTTGTTAGGCACCTTTGCTATCTATCACAGCACACCTAAAACCCCATCAGAGCAAGATTTAGAATTAATAGATTTTTTTGTGCACTTTTCAAGTATCGCTCTTGAGAAAAGTAACGAATTTGAGAAGGCAAAACAGCTTGTCGTTAATTTACAGCACAGTAATGAAAAATTTAAAGCCTTCACCAAAGTAATGCCCGATCTCATCCTCATTTTAAGTGAAGATGGCACATATACCGATGTTTATGGTACCTCTAATGAGTTACTGCTTGATTCGACCACGGATCTTATTGGTGAAAATGTTAAAGACCTGCTTCCTCAAAAAGATGCGAAGATGATAATGGATGTCATCGAAACAACTCTATCGACTAACGAGATGCAAATTTTTGAATATGAATTAGATGTGCCAAAAGGAAGTATAGTTTTTGAGGGACGAGCTGCCGCTTTAGATCATTACAACCCCAATAGTCCTACAAAAAGACATGTAGTATGGATGGCCAGAGATATTTCAATAAAGAAAAAGGCTGAGCAAGAAGTTCATAAACTCGCCTTTTACGATCCATTAACTAACCTTCCAAATAGAAGAATGCTTAGCGACAGATTAAGCGCGTGTGTAGAGAGTGTTAAGCGTAATAAAAATATAGGGGCATTATTATTTTTAGACCTAGATAACTTTAAGCGTATTAATGACTCGTTAGGGCACAGTGCGGGTGATGAAGTACTTGTAGAGTTATCAAAAAGGTTAAGCGCAATAATAAAAGGCTCAGATACACTGGCCAGAGCGGGTGGTGATGAATTTATTATTTTACTCAAACACATAGGGCAAGATACAAAGCAAGCAATCCTAGAATGTAAAGCCGTTGCTAAAGAAATTCAAAGAGCTTTTCATGATAAGTTTGAAGTGGGCAACCTTGCATTTCAAGTAAGTTGTAGCATAGGTATTTGCCTAATTGATAGCGTAAATGCACAGGCTGACAATATATTAAAATTTGCAGATACTGCTATGTATCGTTCTAAAAATAAAGGAGGTAATAGCAGCAGCTTTTACGATCCAGCCTTGCAAACACTACTTGAAAAGCAAACAGAGCTAGAAACCGACATAGTGAGAGCAATTGCATCTAATGAGTTTTGTGCTTACTTTCAGCCACAAGTTAATACGCAGGGTGATGTTGTTGGTGCTGAAGCACTTATTAGATGGGACCACCCTCAAAGAGGGCTGATAACAGCAAACGAATTTATACCTATTGCAGAGCAATACGGACTTATTCAAAAACTACAAAATATTGTTTTGCATGATATATGTATTTTAATTAACGAGCTTAAAGCAAGCGCTATCATTGACGACTCGTTTAGTGTTTCAATTAATATTAGTCAAAGTCAGTTCAATTCATCAAATTTAAAAGGTGAGCTGTTCAACACTATCAATGAATTTGATATTCGAGCATCACAAATTAAGTTAGAAATAACCGAGTCAATGCTCTCTAGTGATATAGATTATACAATTAGGCAAATGAAAGAGCTCATTGCGGCTGGCTTTTTATTTTCGATTGACGATTTTGGAACTGGATACTCTTGCTTAGCTTACTTAAGTGCGTTTCCTGTTAAAGAATTAAAAATAGATAAAAGCTTTATTGATAAAATTTTAGATAATGAGATTGGCTTTAATATCGCGCAAACAATTATCAGTTTAGGAAAAAGCTTAAACTTAGTGGTCGTTGCAGAAGGCGTAGAAACAATAGAGCAGTATGACTTACTTAAAAAAATGAATATTGACACTATGCAAGGCTACTTAGTTGCAAAGCCGATGGATAAAGAACGTTATTTAAAATGGCATAGTGCTAATAGCAATCCGCAATAATACTTAATCAATTAGAGGGATTAAATCTGGCGGTAACTGTGTTAAAAAATTCTGCCTTGTTATCGACACGATTTTCTTATCTCAAAATAGATCACTTAATTAAGCAAATTTGGTACGGAAATGCTCTCAGAGCTTAATTACTTAAAGGCCAATGTTTAATAATTGGGAATAACCTAACAGAGATTTCCCATATGCTAGGTCACTTTTACTTTTTCTAACTGCTAAAATTCCCCAAACTATATGCTAAATAAGGACTAAAGATTTTTTGGTTAAACAATGCTAAGCTATGCCCGCTTGAATATATTATTTAAAGCTTAATAAACTTATAACAATGAATGGAAGCTTTATGCAGTTAGTCGATTTGAACCCTAATGATCCCGATGTAGTAAATGTATTTGACGATATAGACCGACTTATAAATTCTTTATACCCTGTTGCTACAGCGCAGTCTTTGGAGTTAAACGAATTAACCTTACCTAATGTGTATGCTATTGGTTTAAAAACTGAAGAAGGTATTATCGCTTGTGGTGCGATTGTAGAGAAATTTGATACTCAGCCTTATGGCGAAATAAGACGTTTATATGTAAAACCAAGTCATCGTGGTAAAGGGCTATCAAGACGTATTATGCAGATTTTATTACATCAAGCTGGCGAAAAGAAAATCCCGTTAATACGTTTAGAAACAGGTCCAAAGCAAATAAAATCAATCAATTTATATGAAAATTTAGGCTTTAAACGCTGTAGCAGTTTTGGCTCATATGTAGATAATCCACAAAGTGTATTTATGGAGTTAGGGCTTAGCCAATAAGCTTATTAACGCTACGACATGTTAAAGCTTAATGTGTCGTAAATATCTGGCCTCATTATTACCTTGTAATAAAAGTCATACTCAAACTATTAACTATAAAAGCAGCTTTTATAGTGATGCAAAAAATACTTCACTGTTTTTAACACCTGTCTTCGTATAAAATCTGCCTCGATAATTAGTGACTAACTTACAAAGCGAGAATTTTTATCTTTTCTAAAAGTAGCAATAAACAAATGAGCGAAATAACAGTAGTAACCCACAATGGTAATTTTCATGCAGATGACGTTTTTAGTATTGCGGTACTTAAACATGTTTTGCCAACGTTTAAACTGGTACGTACTCGCGATAAAGCGCTTATAGAGAGTGCCGACTTTGTAATTGATGTAGGTGGCGAATACGACCCTGAAACTAATCGCTTTGATCATCATCAACGCGGTGGTGCAGGCGAGCGAGAAAATGGCATCCCTTTTTCATCATTTGGTTTAGTGTGGAAAAAATACGGCTTAGCGCTGTGTGATGATAACCAAGCCGTGGCTGATAGAGTGGATTCAGGCTTAGTTTCAACCATTGATGCCATTGATTGTGGTCATGTTGAAGGTGTATCAAAAGGAATAAGCTTGAGCCAAACAATCTCAATGTTTAACCCTACGTGGGAAGAAGAGAGTAACTTTGATACCTGTTTTGATGAAGCTGTTGAATTTGCAGCTCGCATGCTCATTCGTTTTATCGCCTCAGCTCACGGTAGTGTAAATGCAAAAGCGATTGTTGCTAAAGCAATTGAAAATGCAGAAGATGCCAGAGTTATAGTGCTTGAAAAATACACACCGTGGAAAAAAACAGTGCATATTTTATCAAGCGATGCGCTATACATGGTTTACCCATCGCATTCTGGGCAATGGATATTACAAACAGTACCCGTTGAGCCTGGCTCGTTTGAAGATAGAAAACCGCTTCCTAAAGCATGGTCAGGTTTATCTGATCAAGCGTTTATAGATGAAACCGGTATTGACGACGCTGTGTTCTGTCACAATGGCTTATTTATAGCGGGCACTAAGTCGTTTGAAAGCACAATGAAACTTGCCACCATGGCGCTTAGCGAATAACAACGCAGATTCATAACGAATACTAAGCATAACAATTTATATAGATTGTTATGCTTGTTATATTAGCGTGGAGCATTATGTTTGAACTAAAAACAATCGCACTTTTTACTATTACAGCCTTAGCAGAAATAGTGGGTTGTTATTTGCCTTACCTTTGGCTTAAGCAAGATAAAAGCATTTTACTTTTAATTCCTGCGGCTTTAAGTTTGGCACTATTTGCATGGTTGCTATCTTTACATCCTACTGCAGCAGGGCGCGTGTATGCAGCTTATGGCGGCGTATATATTTGTGTTGCGCTATTATGGTTATGGGTTGTTGATGGCGTAAAGCTTACTATGTGGGATATTATTGGTGGTTTAGTTGCACTGCTAGGTATGGCTATAATTATGTTCGCACCAAAAAGTGCATAGCTGGCTCATACTCAATAAATAAAAAGCGCCTATTTATAGGGGAAAACACATATAGGCCCTGTCTTGGCTAAAAACCAAATGCACAGCTGCAATTTCTACCTCCAAAGATAAACACACCCTAGTGCTATTTAAAGTCCTATCTCGATTATTTTCAAACTGCCAATAAAATATAACAACTTCAATACGACAGGCAATACCTAACGCTACATATGCGCTAAGCAACTATTGAAGCTGGTGGATGTTATGCTGAGCGTTTTAGAAGTGCAGATTATATTCAATTTTAAAAATGCATAGGTATTACTTAAACACAACACGTTGGCTAAACTATGAGTAATATGAAGCGTGTAGAACACTCGGTTCTAATTCTTCAAAAGCAGATTCTATTACCAAAGTAACTCCAGATTAGTTTTATTGAATAGGGTAACTCATTTTTGCTAATAAAATTTATAAAGAGTCATTTAAAAACAGCCATTTTTTACAGCTTTTCTTATCTTTAATAATCATCAAAGTCCTATTTTATATACGCTGGAGGGCAATGCGTGATTGGTTGTTTTGTTAATATTAGAAATCACTCGTTACGAGTAAAAATACTTGTTGGACTTAGATCTCTATTTTTCTTTTAATGCGCGGCACTAGCCGAGTTGGCACTAATTAATTAAATAAAAGAGAAAGATAAATGAAAGAAACAACATCACTAGAACAAGCTCGTACGAGCTACAATGTTCGTCATTGGAGCCAAGGTTTTTTTGGTATTAATGATCAAGGTGATGTGTATGTTGCGCCCAAGGCTCATGCCCCAGAGCAAACCATTGCATTAACAGATATCGCAAAGCAACTACAAGATAAAGGTTTAAGCTTACCTGCTTTAGTTCGTTTTCCGCAAATTTTACACCATCGTGTACACAGCTTATGCGGCGCATTTAATACTGCGATTGAAAACTATGGTTACCCTAAAGACTACCTATTAGTTTACCCAATAAAAGTAAACCAACAACGTGAAGTGGTTGAGGAAATAGTAGCAAGCCAAGCACAAGTAGAAAAAAAGCAACTTGGTTTAGAAGCAGGCAGCAAGCCTGAACTACTTACAGTATTAGCATTGGCTGAAAAAACCAGCGCCGTTATTGTATGTAATGGCTACAAAGATAAAGAATACGTACGTTTAGCACTTATTGGCGAAAAGCTAGGTCATAAAGTGTATATCGTACTTGAAAAGCTTTCTGAGCTAGACATGGTGCTTAGCCAAGCAAAAGAGCTTAACGTAAAACCACGCATTGGTATTCGTGTACGTTTAGCGTCGCAAGGTAAAGGTAAATGGCAAGCGAGTGGCGGCGAAAAATCAAAATTTGGTTTATCTGCATCGCAAGTTTTGCATGTAGTTAATCGTTTAAAAGACGCAAACCAGCTTGATTTACTTCAGCTAGTACATTTTCACTTAGGCTCACAAATGGCGAACATTCGTGACGTACGTTTAGGTGTAAGCGAAGCTGCGCGTTTTTACTGTGAGCTACGTAAATTAGGCGCAGAAATTGATTGCCTTGATGTAGGTGGCGGTTTGGCTGTTGATTACGACGGCACACGTAGCCAGTCGCATAACTCTATGAATTACAGCTTAGCTGAATATGCAAATAACATTGTGTACACCATTGGTGATACATGTAAGCAATATGAGCAACCAATGCCGACTATTATTTCTGAGTCGGGTCGTGCGCTTACAGCGCATCATGCTGTGCTTATTTCCAATGTTATTGGTACTGAAAGCTACACGCCAGAAGAGTTAGTAGCGCCAGCGGCAGATGCACCCCTGTTATTAAAAAACATGTGGGCATCGTTTGTACAATTAACTGATTTAACGGATGACCGTGCATTAATTGAAATTTATCACGACAGCCAAGGTGATTTAGCTGAAGCGCATAACCAATTTGCACTCGGTTTATTAGACTTAGCGCAGCGTGCGTGGGCTGAACAAATTAATATTCGTATTTGTTATGAACTTAACAAGCACATGGATAACAAAAACCGTTTTCATCGTCCTATTATTGACGAGTTAAACGTACGTTTAGCCGATAAGTTTTTTGTAAACTTTTCGTTATTTCAATCGCTTCCAGACGCATGGGGCATTGATCAAGTGTTTCCGGTATTGCCATTAAGTGGCTTAACTGAAGCACCAAAAAAACGTGCTGTATTACTTGATATAACCTGTGATTCAGACGGTGCACTTGAGCATTACGTAGATGGACAAGGCATTGAAAGCACACTACCTGTACCAGAGTTTAGCGCTGATAAACCTTATTTAATGGGCTTTTTCTTGGTGGGTGCTTATCAAGAAATTTTAGGTGACATGCATAACTTGTTTGGCGATACGCACAGCGCAATTGTTAATATGGATGAGCAAGGCGTTGCAAGTATTACCGAGATAAACCAAGGTGACACTGTTGCCGATATGATGCGCTATGTACATTTAGATGTTGAAAGTTTTCAGCAATCATACGAGCAGTTAGTAAGCACTAAAATTGAAAAACACGAACAGCAAAGCGTTTTAGACGAGTTGCAAAGCGGCCTTGATGGCTACACTTATTTAGAAGAGTTATAAGCAATGTCGACTTTGTTTGGTCACGCAGATCACTCATTGTACTCAAATGGGATGACGTTTTTACGTCGTCCTATGGTGCAAAATATTAATGCAATTGATGCAGACGTAGTCGTTTTAGGCTTACCGTTTGATTTAGCGACATCGGGTCGCCCTGGTGCACGTTTAGGTCCTGATGCGATTCGTCGTGCGTCGGTTCATTTAGCATGGGAAGACACTAAGTACCCGTGGACGTTCCCGTTGTTTGAGCGCTTAAAAGTGGCAGACGCAGGGGATTTTACTTACCCTGTTGGCGACCCTGAATATTTTACTGCGCAACTTGAAATGGCTGCTGAGCAAATACTTCGCCAAGGTAAAACGCTATTAGGTTTAGGGGGCGATCACTTTGTGACGCTTCCGCTGTTACGCGCTCACGCAAAAATACATGGCAAAATGGCGTTAGTGCACTTTGATGCGCACACAGATACCTATAGCAACGGCTCGCGATTTGATCACGGCACTATGTTTTATCATGCGCCAATGGAAGGGCTAATTGATGTTGAACACAGTATACAAATAGGTATTCGTACCGACTTTGATCAAAGCAAACATGAGTTTGCTGTGATTGATGCAATGCAAGCCAACGATTTACATGCAAATGATATTGCAGCGCAAATACTTGAACGAGTAGGTGACCTACCTGTTTACTTAACGTTTGATATTGATTGTTTAGACCCTGCGTTTGCGCCTGGTACAGGCACTCCTGTGTGCGGTGGTTTAACGTCAGATAAAGTACTTAAAGTACTGCGTGCGCTAAAAGGCATAAACATGGTAGGTATGGATGTGGTAGAAGTATCACCTTCGTACGACCAAAGTGAGCTTACCGCTATTGCCGCAGCAACCATTGCGAGCGAATTACTGCATTTGTGGACGCATAAAAATAAGTACTAATTTTACAAATTAAATACTACAAAAAAGGGTATGCGCAGGCATACCCTTTTTTAGTTAGAGGTATCGATTATTCAGCAGCTTAATTTCCTTTAACCAAATAACGCTTAGCCCAATAAGAGGCAGGTTAGTAGTAACAGGGTTAAATGCTTCAATAAGTAATTGTGGCTGCATTGCAACTACAGCGAGTAAAAGGCCAATTAATGCTAAAATATTTAAAATTACTAGGTGTTTATTTTTATAAAACACAAATAAACACAATCCAAATATAATTTCGCCAACACCCGCCGAACGTGTAATTAAGTCAGACAATTCTGCTGAAAAACCAGCACTGCCAGTCATTAATTTTTCAAGAGGTGCTATATGATAAAGCTTTGGAAAAAAGCCATGATATATCCAACTTAAACTCACTATGTAGCGAGCAAGTTGAATATAACCGCGATTATTTCCTAGCATTGTCAATACGCTCTTGTGCACTTGGGTGGCTAGATAAGTACTCTAAAAAGTCATTTACTTTTTCTAGGTGTTCGTTTTCGCTGGTATGGCTTTCTTGCAGCGCTTCTATTGCATCAGCAAAATCATTACTCGAATACCCAAGCGACTCTAATTGAATGAGTGCAAAGGTATCTGCCTCGCGTTCCATATCTCGTGAAAACCCTTGCTGAGCAAACGATGCACCCGTACCTAATGCAACCTCTGCAACCCCTTCTAAATCACCAAATACAACCGCTAGCACAATCGTACTTGCGGCAGATTGTGCTGTAATACGTACGCTATGCTGGTGGACTACATGGCCCATCTCGTGTAGCAATACCGCTTTTAGTGCATTGGGTTTATCGGCAAGTAAATTTGCTAAATCATCTGTGACCACGATACGACCATGGGGTAGTGCAAACGCGTTAGCACCAAAGCTGTCTGATTTATAAAACGATAATCTATAAATCGATTGATCAAGCGATAACGCATTAAGCATACTTGTAAAATGCGCTTGTACTTTAGCTTGTTGCTCTGCGGGCAGCTCGCTTGGGTCAAGCGCAATCTTTTTAATTAGTGTAAAGCTTTGCTCCCCCATTTGTTCCACAACATTTCGTGGCAAGGTATCAACACTGTAAACAGCAATGGCCGGTACCGCTTTATAAAGTACTAACCACATAAAAAGCGGTGTAAATATGACTGCAGCTAAAATTGCCCATTTACTTTTTTCAAGGCGCTCCATTATGTGATGGTTATTTTCTTTAAATGGCCATCTGTAACTTACATCTTGAGGAATAAAACGACTGCCATCTTCAAAGTTTAGTTCGTCGGCAAGTCCTGCCATCCCCGAACTTAATTTTAGACTTGAGATTGCGTGGCGAGCTATAACGTGTTCATCGTTGATAACTTCAATGTGTGTGTCGCTAATAGTTGCAACACACACTTGATAGTTACTCGATGCGATGGGGAAAAAATGTCCCTTTACATGCATAGTGAGCTCTTAAGTTAGAGAAAGGTCAATATCAAATACGTTTGCAGCTTCCTCAGCAAATGATGATTGCTGTTCTTGCGCGGTATCAATTAGGTTTAATGCACCAGGATAAATAGTGACGTTAGTTACATCAGCGAGCATTTTTGATGTACGTACTTTTGTCCATGGGTATGCAAGGCCTAAAGAAAATACAATAGCCAACATATTAGTTAATAGTAAAACAGCGAGAGGAATTGGTTTTAGCTCTGATTTAAATGTAGCAACGCCTTCAAAATAGCTGTTATCAAAAATGTGATTTCTAATAGCGGCGTGCCATACAGCAGAAACAATGGCAATCATTAGCACGTAGGCAATCATCATAAAGATAGGAAGCATAACCATAGCTGCAGAGTTTTCTAAATTTTGTTGATTTTCAATATCTACTAAGTTGAGGCCAAATAATCCTAAAATCCCCATAAATACCACCATGGTGATAGAGCTCACTACAAAGCAAATAAGCGCTGTTAAGTAATAGGTTTCGCCTTTTAGATTTACAGTAAGCGGTTTGTCGCCATAACTAATATTGCTATGGATATAGCTATCAATACGTTTTATAACGTAAGGCATTAATAAATAAAGCGTAAATATGCTGGCAATAGGTAAAAGTATAAAGTTAACAAAGGCTTCGCCATAGCTGCCTTTAAAAGCAAAGCGAACATTACGATGGCGGGTCATACGCAGATTAAAACGTAAACCTTGGTTAATAATCCATGGCATTAAAAAGATAAAACCAAGAGCAATAAACAGGCCTAAAATAGGCATAAAGCTAATAGAAAATGTATAAATAAAAAATACAATAACCGCTAAAATCCGACCTTTTAAAATTTGTATTGGCGTTGCTAGGTAGTCAAAGCTATGACCATTTATACGGGTGTGGCCGTAAAAATAGCGATGCGTACGTACTTTAGCCCATGCTGAGTATATGCCAAGCGTAATAACGCTAAGTAATATATTTACGATCCAAATTCCAAAAAACTCACCGCCTTTACCACTAAACTGCACTTTTCCGCTAAAAATTGGTTCAGCAGGCTCATTTATTGGTGGGGTTGTTTCAGATGGGGTAGGGTGTATTGATTCCATTAAAATTATATCCATGTTGTTTTTTTGTTAATTTACCCATTTTTAGTGCAAAATTCAATGTTTATAATTATCTCACCCTTCTGTAAACAGCTATAAATAGGCGTTTTAAGTATTGAGTTAAATACTCTAATACTTTTTTATAAATAAACCTCGCTGGTTTTATTTATTTGGCTGGTAACTGGGATCTTTAGCTTTTTAATATGCGATTTAGCTACTATACATAGTTAATGCTGCTTAAATGTAATGGCATTAATTAAATGTAATGGCATTAATTATGTATTAAGCACACCTACGTACAATTAAGCTAATTGATTTATATGCCAAAATAATAGATTGTAAGAGTAGTAGGGATGTAAATTTATTTAGGTTTTACAGCTTTTATCACCGCTTTAAATAACATTAGGATATTTATTATGTTTCAAGCAGTCGTGCTAGGGGGATTAGAATTTAGCCCGCTGATTGTTTATTTCCCAATTGCGTTTATTTTAACAGCGCTGACTCGTTTTGCTTTGCATCGACTAGATTGGCATGACCGTATTTGGAAAGTGGCTTGGTTTGAAGTGTCACTATTTGTTTGTTACTTGGCACTGGCCGTCTATTTACTAAGTGGAAGATAAATTGAATGATTAAATATCTGCGTATTACTTTTACTATCTTGGTTGTTATAGCTGCGGTTTTTGCTGGGCGTTGGGTATGGACTGACTACATGCATACTCCTTGGACGCGCGATGGTCGCATTCGAGCAGACATAGTTACAGTTGCTCCAGACGTATCGGGTTGGGTGACTGCTTTAAACATTAAAGATGGTCAAAACGTACAAAAAGGCGAAGTACTTTTTAATGTCGATCAAAAGCGTTACCAAGCAGCGCTTGATAAAAGTAAAGCCAATACAGAAAATACGCTATATACATGGGAGCTTGCTAAACATAAATACGAAAGACGTGTTGAGCTAAACACTCAACAGGCAATAAGTGAAGAAACGCTAGAATCAACACGTATCAATACTAAAATTGCTGAGGCAAATTATAACCTAGCTAAAACAGAGCAAACAATTGCGCAATTAAATGTTGATAGAACTAAAATTGTTGCACCTGCATCGGGGCAAATAATTAATCTGAATTTACGCCAAGGTAACTATGTAGCTCAAGGCACCCCTGTGTTTGCTATTGTGCGGTTAGATTCGTTTTACGTAACAGGTTACTTTGAAGAGAGTAAAATACCGCTTATTTATCCTGATCAAAAAGCTAAAATAGCGCTTTTAAGTGGTGGTAAGCAATTAACAGGGCATGTAGTGAGTGTAGGTAAAGCAATTGCAAATACGAATACACAAAGTAACGGACAACTTTTACCGCAAGTGCAACAAACATTTAATTGGGTGCGCTTATCACAACGTATTCCTGTTGATATTAAGTTAGATTCATTGCCCGAAGATACACTGTTAAGCGCAGGAATGACCGCCACAATACATCTCGCTACACGTTAAGGGGAAGACAGTGGGCGTTGTATTACAAAATTTGTTTTTTCCTAAAAAACAGGCAATTATTTTTGCGACTAAGGGCGTTATAGCCATGGTAATGGCGCTTACTATTGCTATGTGGCTTAATCTTGAAAGACCTTATTGGGCGTTAGTCTCGGCTATATTTTTGCAATTACGCCCGCAAAGCGGATTAGTTATTGAAAAAGCAATTTGCCAAATAATAGGCACCATAGTGGGTGGTTTATTTGGCATATTGCTTTTAACTCAGCTAATTCTTTACCCTTATTTAGCGCTCGGTGCACTTGCATTATGGTTGGGGGTAAACTCTGCGTTATCGGCAATGGTACGCCAAGCAAACTTTGTTTATGCGTTTGCTATGGCAGGTGTAACAGCCGCTATTATAGTGCTTTTAGTGATGGTTACTCCGGCAATGGTAAGCAGTCAAAGCATATTTGATATTGCACAAGCGCGCGTGAGTGAAATAGTAATAGGCTCAATATGTGCAGGGCTTGTGAGCCATTTGTTTTGGCCTGTAAAAGTTAAACACTTACTGCAAGTACAAGCGCGGTCGGTTATAAACCAAACGTTAGATTATTTAGTAACTGAGCTTGATTCTAAAGGCTCGCACGAAAATCGCCATCAGCAAATTGATGGCATTATGGCAACATTAGGATCTATAAACGAAGACTCCAGCGCAGTAAGGTACGAAGGACCAAAAGGTCCAGGGCGCTCACGTGCTGCAAATCAATTGTCGCAAAAAGTGCTTTCTTTACTGGCTTCAATTCAAATAATTGGTCGTCTGCAACGAAACCACGCTGACCTTATTACTCCCACATTAGACAAATTAATAAGTAAACTTAAACACGTATTCGCGCAAATTAAAGAATCTGACGATTTTGATTACTGCGCCGAACAAGTTAAAACGCTGCGTAAAGAGCTAACCGACTATAGAGCAAATACGGTGTGTGATTCGCCATTTGAATCTCACATGCTCAATGTGAGTTTAGAAGTGGCAGCCGACTTAACAATTTTACTACGCGCATACAGAGCTTTAGAACAACGCGATAAAACATTATTAAATGCACCCAGTATGCTTACATATCGTGACCCATTAGCTGGCATTATTGTTGGATTTAGAACTGCTTTGGTGTTTTCTATCGGCGCATTTATTTGGATTAATACTGGTTCTTCAGCTGCATTATTAATTATGATTTTACCGGTCATATTTTCGATAATGCTGGCGCGAATACCCTTGGCTATTTTACAGGTTGTAATTAAACGTTTATTGGCAGGTATAATTGTTGCCACTTTTGTAACTATTTTTTATGCGTTAAATTTACTGTCGCAAAGTGGAGGGCAATTAGAAATATTATTGCTTGTATTAGCTGGTCCGTATTTTTTGGGTTTGCTGTTACTCGCTGATCAACAAACGCTGCCATACGGCTTAGGGTTTTGTATTCCATTTACTATTTTGGTTAGACCCAGCATGGATATGAGCCTAGCATTTTCAATTGATTATACACTCAGCTCTGCAATCGCTATTTTTGCTGGCGTGAGTATTTTATTTTGGATTTTTCAGTTATTTACAGGACCAAGTGTTCAGTTACTTGTTCATCGTGTTTTTAAGGCTACCTATAAAGATTTACTCGAAATAAATACCCATCAAACTCCGAGTATTTGGTACAACCACCGCATGGCAGATAGGTTAATCCGCTTAACTAATTACGATCAGGGCTCACACTCACGCGCTATTACCGATATGGCTCTTACCGGTCTAAACTTAGGGCATGCTTCAGTGCGATTAAACTCAATTTGCGAAAACCTTGCTGGTGACACAAAGCTAAAATACTTAAATGAGTGGCAACGCACGTTGGCTGATGCATTTATGCTGGCTACCAAAGGTAAGTTTGATGAAAACTTTAAGCAAGCGTCTGATAATCTTTATAACGAATTAGCCGCATCTGTTGGTGATTCAAATCAATTAGAAGCGATAAAAGGGATGTTTATTCGCATTAATCTGACCTTTGAAAGAAGTGCCAGCAAGATAAATTAACCCCATTCGCTGCTTTCGAGTTCAGATGTTATAACGAAATCTGTTATACTTGATGGACAATTTTATGGGGCTGTTATGATTTCAAAAAACCAACTCAAACTTATTCGCCAACTTGGCCAAAAAAAGTACCGAAAGCAATATAATCAATACCTTGTACAAGGTGAAAAAAACGTACTTGAGTTATTAAACAGCCCATTAAATGCGGTTAATATTTTTGCTACAAACGAATTTATAAATGCGTACCAAAGTGAGTATCAGCACGCTAATTTTATTGAAGCGGATGAAGAAACCCTCACTAAAGCGAGCACATTAGTTAGCAATAATGCAGCCATTGCTATTGTTGATATGCCAAAGGCGGCTTTACCACAAGCAAATGGCTTAATACTCGCGCTTGATGGCGTATCAGACCCTGGTAATTTAGGCACTATAATTAGAGTAGCCGATTGGTACGGTATTAAACATATAGTAACTAGCACCGACAGCGCAGACGCTTACAACCCTAAAACAATTAGCGCCACAATGGGCTCGTTTGTAAGGGTATCGGTAAGCCAAGTAGATTTACCTGATTACTTACAGTCTTTAAATTTACCTGTTTACGGTGCTTTTTTAGATGGACAAAGTGTACATAAAACCCAATTTACGGGCTCAGGCGTTTTGCTAATGGGCAGTGAGTCGCATGGTATACGCGAGACATGTGCAAAGTTAGTGACCAATAAAATAACCATTCCCGCTTTTGGTGGTGCAGAGTCACTTAATGTTGCAATGGCGACCGGTATTATTTTAGATAACTTTAAACGACAAGCTTAATCTATTAGTAAATTATGGGTTAAATTGTTTATGACAAATAACAATAATAAATTGGTAATAACAATAAGATGCGCTTAAGCACTATTAAATTAGCGGGCTTTAAATCGTTTGTAGAGCCCACTAAAATTCCATTTCCTGATCAAATGACGTGTGTTGTAGGCCCTAATGGCTGTGGCAAATCTAACGTTATTGATGCAGTACGATGGGTGCTAGGTGAAAGCTCTGCTAAAAACCTGCGTGGCGATGCCATGACCGACGTTATTTTTAATGGCTCAACTAATCGTAAAGCCATATCACAAGCTTCTGTAGAGCTTGTTTTTGATAACGATAAAGGTAGTCCTTCAAACACATTTGCCGACAGAAACCAAATTGCCATTAAACGCTTAGTAACGCGCGACGGGCTATCGCTGTACTTTTTAAATGGCAGTAAATGCCGTAAGCGTGATATTACCGATATATTTTTAGGTACAGGTCTTGGTCCGCGTAGTTACGCAATTATTGAGCAAGGGATGATCTCGCGCTTAATAGAAAGTAAACCACAAGAATTACGCGTATTTTTAGAAGAAGCTGCTGGTGTTTCTAAATACAAAGAGCGCCGCCGCGAAACACAAACACGCATTAAAAGCACCCGCGAAAACCTTGAGCGTTTGTTAGATGTGCGTAAAGAGCTGCAAAGCCAGTTAGATAAATTGGCTGTGCAGTCGGTTGATGCAAAAAAATACCGCGGGTTAAAAGCGCAAGAGCGAACGTTAAAAGGGCAAATTGCGGTTTTAAAATGGCAAAAGTTACATCAGCAACAACTTGAAAAAAGTACTCTAATTAAAAAACTGAACGATCAAATTTCGTTTTTTAAAACTGCTAACTCAGGGCATGACGATGTACTTGCAAGCTTAGAAGGGCAAGTACAAGCTCAGCAAGATAAACTAAGCGATGCACAACATCAGCAACATGTAATACACACCGAGCTTACCCGCGCTGAGCAACAGCAAATAAATGTAAAGCAACAAACTCAAACGCTTAAACAAAATTTAATTAAATTACAGCAACGCCAAACCCATAGCACTGAAGTTAAAACGCAGCAGCAAATTGTGTGCGAGCAACTAAATGAAACCCTGCAAGAGGCAAGTGAAAACGCGTTAATGTGCGAAGAGCAAGTAAGGAAGTTAACGCATGAGCTTGAGGAATTATTAGCACTGAAGCAGCGCCACAATACACACTGGCAAACTTTGTGTGAGCAACAGCAGCAACTTAATAATAATGCGCAACTGCATAGCAGTCACATTAAACAAACTCAGCAGCAAATAAGCCACGTTAACGAGCAAATTGATCAGTTAAATGCGCAGCTTACTGACTTACAAAGTAGCGATGTAGAACAACAATTAACGCAGCAAACACAGCAAACACAAACATTAACCCAAGAACTTGCCGCTAAACAAACAGCGCACACGCAGTGCAGTGCTAAGCTTGAAGTGCAAAATGAGCGTGTTAATAACTCACAAAAGCAATATTCGACGCTTACTCAAACAATAAATGAGTTAAAAGCCAGTATAACGGGGCTTAAAAGTACATTAGGGCTTGATGAAGAAAGTGAAAGTACTAATGGTTTGTTTAATCAGCTAAGTGTTAAAGAAGGCTTTGAGCCCTTAATAGAGCAAGCACTTAAATCGCTAGAGCACTTAAATGTAAGTGAGCAGCAAGCTGATAATAGTGTGTGGCCAATTAGTGGTAAGCACATTGCTGAAAATAGCTTAGCGGCATTCATAACAAGCGGCGTGTACCCAGATCATTTAACGCGCATTGCTTATAGCGAGAGCGGTGATCTAACGCTCTTAAAAGATGCTTATTATACAGCCGTTATGGATAAAAACGGTGCTTTATATGGTCGTAACTGGCATGTAAGTGCCGATCGAAATGCCGAAAACTCATTGCTTTTAAAACATAAGCAGTTGCAGGATAAAGCTCAGCAGTTAACCAATGCCGAGGATGAGCTAAAACAAGTAACACACACTCGTGATGAACATACAGCTGATCAAATAAAGTTAATTAACGAGCAAAGCGAGCTAAAAGAAGCCATACATGAGCTTGCGCAAAATATAGCAGTAGCCGGTACACGCAGCGATATGCTTAAACAGCAAGTAGCGCACTTTAAGCTGCAACTAGAAAAGCTACAGCAAAAAAAACAGCAATTAACCACCCAGCTTTTGCAATTAAATACCGTGCTTGATGAGCAAACAGAGCAATTTGAAGTGTTAAATGAGCAGCAACTCAACTTAACGGATGAGTTAGACGCTGCAAATAGCCTGCGCTCACAAAGTGATAAAAGTTATAGCGAAGCATTAAGCATGCTTGAGCAATATAAAACGCAAGCGCATAAGGCAACGCTCTCAGAGCAAAAGGCACGCAGTGAATGGCAGTTAAGCCAAACCAAATTGAGCCATGCAGAGCAAGAGCACGTTAGTGCATCTGAAGGTGCACAAGAATTACTCAATGAAATAGAAGAACTGCTTATACCAGAGCAAGAGCTTAGCGATAAAATAACGCAGTTTTTAGTACAGCATCAAAAAGGTGAGCAGGCCCTGGTAATGCTACAAAAAGAATTAGCTCACGCTAAAGAAAGTTTAAATAGCAAGCAAGCAAGTCTTAAAAACTCACAAGGTGAGCTGGTGGGCTTGCAAGAGCAGCATCAAAAGCTAACAATTGAAGAGCAAAGCTTACTAATAAAAGCGCAAGTTGCGCTCGAACCATTAGAAGAGCTAAAGCAAAGCTTAAAAGCAATACTTGATGAATTACCTGATTCATTGAATTTAAGTGCAGCGCAAAATCAGTTAACCGGATTTACTAATCAGTTAGATAAATTAGGTGCAGTAAACTTAGCGGCAATAGAAGAGTTTGATTTAGCTAAAGCTCGTAGTGATTATCTTGATAATCAATTAGATGATTTAACAAAAGCGTTAAGTACCCTTGAAGGTGCAATTCGTAAAATTGATAGTGAGACCAAAACACGCTTTAAAGCGACGTTCGATCAAGTTAACGAAGACTTTGCAGAGCTATTTCCTAAAGTTTTTGGTGGTGGTAGTGCGTATTTAGAATTAACCAGTGACGATTTACTCGAAAGTGGTGTTAGTATAATGGCAAGACCACCGGGTAAGAAAAATTCAACAATTCATTTGTTAAGTGGTGGAGAAAAAGCGCTGACCGCATTATCATTAGTGTTTTCTATATTCAGGCTCAATCCAGCTCCTTTCTGTATGCTGGACGAAGTAGATGCACCATTGGATGATGCCAACGTTGTGCGTTTTTGCCGTTTGGTTGAAGAAATGTCACAATCAGTGCAGTTTATTTATATTAGTCATAATAAAATTGCGATGGAAATGGCTGGTAGATTAACCGGTGTTACTATGGCAGAACCTGGCGTATCGCGTATGGTTGCTGTAGATATAGAGCAGGCTGTGCAACTTGCACATGCATAAATTTTTATAACAAGTGTATTATTTTTAATTAATATACAGGTTTTAGGCATATCAAATAATAAAAGGTGAGGGGATGGCCGAACAATTAAGATGGGTTTTAATCATTATCAGTGTAGTTGTCATTGGTGGTTTATTAATACATGGATTGTGGTCTGTGAGAAAAAAAGACCGCCCAGAAGTATCTGATAACGAGCGGGTTGAACCATTACAAGAAAGCGCATCAGCTTCATCTAAACCGTTTCGAACTGAGGCTGAGCCAAAAGAGCCAATGCAAAACGAACGTGATGAGCCACAGTTTGGCGAGCTTAACTTTGATGCAAGTGAGCCGCAAATAGATACAAGCGTGCCAGAAGTGCCGATTGAAGATGACCTAGAAATAGTTGATGACCTAGAAGCAAAAGAGCAAAGCGCTGAAGAAGCACCTGCCCAAATGTCTGACTTTGTTATTGTACATATTCAAATGCCAGAAGAGCTTAGTATGCAGGGCAGTAAATTATTGCCAGCAGTTAACACTTTAGGTTTTAAATATTCTGAGGAAGGCTTTTTTAATCGCCATTTAGATCCGGCTGGTCAAGGCCCTGTTTTATTTAGATTAGTAAATATGTACAACCCAGGTACGTTTGATATTGATAATATGGAACAGTTTAGTACCGCAGGGGTAAGCTTATTTATGACGTTACCGTGCGACGGCGATGGTCTAGCTGCATTTAATATGTTGCACAGCGCAGCTAAAAAGTTAGCGGATGAATTTGGTGCGCAAATTTTAGATGCTGAGCGAAATGAAATGACAGTAGATCGCGTAAGACAATATGTTGAGCAGGTTCGTTCTTTTTCAGCGTAAATAACGCATATATTATATTTTTATAAGCCACTGGACGGTGAATCGTCAAAGTGGCTTTTTTTATGTTTATTGAGGTTTAAATGTCTAGCAGCATTAGTGAGCAAGTTAATCATCTTCGTACTACATTAGAGCAACACAACTATAATTATTATGTGCTCGACACCCCCAGTATTCCTGATTCTGAATACGATAGGTTATTACGCGAACTAAGCGCACTTGAAACCGAGCATCCTGAATTTTTAACCGCCGACTCACCTACACAAAAAGTAGGCGGTGCAGCACTTAGTAAATTTGAACAAGTAGCGCACCAAGTACCCATGCTCTCACTTGATAACGCCTTTAGTGAAGAAGAATTCACTGCGTTTAATCGCCGTATAAAAGAGCGTTTAATGAGTACTGATGAGCTTACTTTTTGTTGTGAGCCAAAACTTGATGGTTTAGCTGTATCAATTATTTATCGTGATGGTGTGCTTGTACAAGCAGCGACTCGAGGTGATGGTTTTACCGGTGAAAACATTACTCAAAATGTAAAAACAATTCGTAATGTACCGCTTAAGTTACGTGGCGATTATCCGAAAGAGCTTGAAGTGCGCGGCGAAGTATTTATGGATAGCGCAGGTTTTGACAAACTAAATACTGAAGCAGAAAAGCGTGGCGATAAAGTATTTGTTAACCCACGTAATGCAGCAGCCGGTAGCTTACGACAACTCGACTCTAAAATTACCGCTAAGCGCCCACTCATGTTTTACGCATATAGCACTGGGCTTGTTGCCGATGGCAATATTCCCCAGGATCATTATCAGCAATTAGAAAAGTTGACTGATTGGGGTTTACCTCTGTGCCCAGAAACAAAATTAGTTGAAGGTCCAAAAGCCGCGCTTGAGTACTACAGCGATATTTTAACGCGCCGTAGCTCACTTAAATACGAAATTGATGGCGTAGTAATTAAAATAAATGAAAAAGCCTTACAAGAGCGCTTAGGCTTTGTAGCTCGCGCACCTCGTTGGGCTATTGCGTATAAATTTCCGGCACAAGAGGAAATAACCCAACTACTTGATGTTGATTTTCAAGTCGGTCGTACTGGCGCCATTACACCTGTTGCACGTTTGAAGCCTGTTTTTGTGGGTGGCGTTACCGTATCAAATGCAACACTGCATAACAGTGATGAAGTTGCACGTTTAGGTGTAAAAGTGGGGGATACGGTTATTATTCGGCGTGCAGGTGATGTAATCCCACAAATAACACAAGTTGTACTTGAACGCAGACCTGATGATGCCAGAGATATTGAATTCCCGACGACTTGCCCAATCTGTGATTCTCATGTTGAAAAGGTTGAAGGCGAAGCTGTAGCCCGTTGTACGGGTGGACTTGTATGTCCTGCACAGCGTAAGCAAGCTATTAAGCACTTTGCTTCGCGCAAAGCGCTGGATATAGATGGTCTTGGCGATAAGATTGTTGATCAGTTAGTCGATAGAGAACTTATAAAAACGCCTGCTGATTTGTTTATTTTAAAACAGGGGCATTTTGAGTCACTTGAACGTATGGGACCTAAGTCAGCTAAAAACTTAGTAACAGCACTTGAAGAGGCTAAAGGCACTACGCTTGCTAAGTTTTTATATTCATTAGGTATTCGAGAAGCCGGGGAGGCGACAGCACAAAATTTAGCTAATCACTTTCTAACCCTTGAAAATGTAATAAATGCCAGCATTGATAGTTTAACGCAAGTAAGTGATGTAGGCGAAATAGTAGCTGCTCATGTTCGTGGCTTTTTTGATGAAGAACATAATTTAGCAGTTGTTAATGCGCTGATAGATCAAGGTGTAAACTGGCCAGCGTTGAGCGCACCTTCTGAGGAAGAACAGCCGCTCGCTGGGCTTACATATGTACTTACAGGTACACTTAATACACTTAATCGCAATGATGCAAAAGCACGATTACAACAACTTGGTGCCAAGGTGTCTGGTAGCGTATCGGCTAAAACAGATGCGTTAGTGGCGGGTGAAAAAGCAGGTTCAAAACTAACAAAGGCACAAGACCTAGGCATAGACATACTAACTGAAGATGAATTAATTGAGTTGCTTATAAAGCATAACGGTTAGGAAAATGACAATGAGCCGATATGGGCCAGAATACTGGGATAAGTACGGAAGTTACCGTACGCCTATTGCATTTCATTTAAGTGTGCTTGTGCTATTACGCAGTTATTTTATTTGGGTTATTGCGGCTTTAAGCCGCAGGCCTGAACTAGATTTAATGTCATTATTTTTTAAAAATAAAAATGATTTTTTTATCGCAATAACGATTGGAAGTATTGCAATAATACCGACTATTTTATTTTGTTTACGCAGACCACGAGATTCACACAGTGCAAGCAACAGGTTAGCAAGAATATGGCGACATATGCGCTGGCCTCTTATTTTATGTGCAGTTGTTGATTTAACATGGTTAAGTGTTCAAGCAGCGCATAGCCATTATCGATTTTCATCATTTTTAGCAGTACAAATGATGATTGTTTTATGGGTATTATGGTATTTGGTGAAAAGCCGCTATTTAACTGTTTTCTTTAATGATTGGCCTGAGCCGACAGAAAAGGCATCAGAAGAAAAAAAGCGACTTAAAAGGGATTAGTTGTGGACGCCGTAAATAGAAAAATAGCGATAGCTATATCGATAATAGGCTTTGTGCTTATTATTTTAATGATTAGCACTGAGCTTTTAGAGTTTATGTGGTTTAAAGCGTTATTTGGGTTATGGGTATTTGTTTTTTGCTCAAGCGTTTATCGGTTAACGCCTTTATTTAAATCAAGAAACAGGTTAGAGGATTTTATTCAGCGAGACGCCCAACACTTATTACTTTTTAGTTTGATGGGATTTTTTGATAAAAAGCACGGTCCAGATTGGTTAGTTATTGAGAGTATTGAACGTATAACGACAAAGGATGATGGGCTAATAATTTACAGTAATAACGAGCGCCAAATGAGTGTTAGTTTACCTGTAAAAAAAGCAGAGCTAGATAGTTTTATTAAACGAATACTTACCGACTCAGAAAAACAAAATATTACCTTTAGCTAAGAAAATTACCTTTAAGATTGAACGAGTTTTAGTCTTAAACGGTCAACACTCCTTAGCTGATCTTTAGTGTATTAAATAACGTAATAATTAGCCGTACTTTTTATGACTTTATAAAGTATAGCTAATCAACTATTCAATGAGGCTATTATGTTGAAGTGGAATGATGTTATTAACTTTGCCACCAATGGCAATCCTACCCCAAGTAAAAAAGTAGTCAAAACTGACGAGCAGTGGCGGATGCAACTATCAGAAGATGAATATTACGTAACACGTAAAAAGGGAACAGAGCGCCCAGGTAGTTCGGGTAGTTGTACATTACTCGAACCTGGCAAGTATGTGTGTATTTGCTGTGATAATCTATTGTTTGATGCTGATGAGAAGTTTGATAGTGGTACTGGTTGGCCGTCATTTACGCAACCTGCGACAATTGAAGCGATTGGCTATGTAAGCGATACAAGTCATGGTATGGAGCGCATAGAGGTGGTTTGTAACGTGTGCGATTCGCACTTAGGCCATATTTTTCCAGATGGTCCATTACCAACGGGTTTACGTTATTGCGTTAATGCCGCATCAATGAAAAAGCTCTAATGTTTTATTTACTAGCGCTTTGAATATCTAAATTCATTTCTTTTGCTATGTGCAAAATCTTATCTAAACGCTGCGTCTGATCTGCTTGTAATTTAGTTTTATCAAGAAGGGCGTAGCACCTTCTAGCAAGATCCATATTAAATGAGCTGCCAGATTGCTTAGTTGAATCAAATAGGCACTGTAATAAATTAAGTGCGATACTTTGATTACGAGGCATGACTCTAAACGCCTGTGTAAAAGCTTCCAACGCAGTATTTAATTGGCCTTTATTAAATTGACTAACGGCATGGTTATTAAGCTCTTTTGGACCCATTTTAATATCGCGTCGCTCACTTTGTTGCTGCTGAATATAACGCAAGTAAGTTGTATCGCTAACTGCGGGATGTCTTTCACAGTGGCTAATTATTTGTGTGAATAAGGTTTGCGCCTTTTGATGAAACCCCAGTTCATGAAATGCTTTTGCTTTATCAAGTGCGCCATCAACCGATCGGATATGAGTATCGTCATCATCAAGTTGTTCAATTAGCTTTTTCGCTTTTTGATGCTCGTCTTTTAAGTAATGGAGTCGTGCATTAAGTACATCAATTTGAGCTTGATTTGTATTATTAGGAAACTGTTTTTTTAAATCATTAATGTACTGATTGGTTTGCCTAGAAATTCGTTGAATTTGATCGGTTTGATCAGTCGTTAGCGCAAAGTCGATACCTGCACGTGCTGCATTCAAATATACATCGGGGTGGTCGTGTATTGAGTGTTTTGCAAAGGTGGCTATATCTTTTTGAGTTAAATAGCTTTTTTCGTAGTCGTGATTAATTAGCGACACATTACTTAGCGATTTTTGGCGTGTGATATTTCGCGGTGCAATTTCTGCAGCTTGGCTTAAAAAGCTTTGTGCTAGCTCAAATTGATTTAGCTTTATTTCTAATCTGCCCAACAAATCAAGGGCTACTAAACGAGTTTCTTGGCGCTCTAACATTGTTTTGAGCATTCGCTGCGCCAAAATATGTTCGTTATTCGCTATAAGTGCTTCTACTAAGCCTACTTTTGCCCAAGCAAATTTTTGAATGTCGAGAACAGACTTAAAAAAGTCTTTCGCATCTTGAGCGCGCTTTAAGCGAAGTAAGGCATCACCTTTTAAGCGAAGTAGGATAGGGCTGTAATTATTATTTTTTTTATCCAGAGCGGTATCAATAAACTTAATAGCTTTTGAATCGTTACCATCATCAATTAATGAATACACTGTTTGTAAGTCGTGTTTACGCTTTAGGATTCGTTCAATGCGTATTTTAAGCTCTTGTACTGTAAAAGGTTTAACTAAAAAGTCATCAGGTTGCAGCTCAAGAACACTATGAACGAGTGAGCCACTTGTTTCTGCTGAGATAAAAATAAAGCCAGTCGAGCTTTTTATGAGTTGCTTTACACGTAACTCTTCATAAAGCTGGTAGCCATCTTGGTGTTTATTTAAGTTGAATGAGCAAACGATTAGATCAAATTCTTCACTTAAACACTGCTCTTTTGCAGAATTTGCATGATCAGCAAAGCGCAACTGCCGAAAGCCAAGCCTTTCTAACGATTGTTTCATATAGCTTTGAGCAAGTGGTTGCTCTTCTACTATAAGTATTTTGGCTTTTGAATAGATCTTAGTTGGCATTGGCTTAAGCGTAATTGTATTTAACACAGACTATAATCAACAGTTTAACTCCTTACAAGGGAATTTAAATGATAGCTGTATTTATTAGGTACTTAACTTTGCCTAATACGTTTATCTAACTACGAAGGTACTGAGCCGAATAACATAATTAAAAACTAAATAAGTAAAATTGATAACGCTATATTTGATGAGTGCTTTGATATGGAAATTTAGATTTTAATAAAAATATGAAATGTATTTAAGGTAAAAAGAGGAGTTAAACGTATTTAATATGGGAAAAGAGTTATTACTAGAGAAGTTGTCATTTAAAGAGTTGTCTGATGGTATTTATATGTGGTGGGTGATTACTTGGCTTGATACTAGTGACCCTCGCCATTATTTGTAAAGGGTGGCGATGCTCTTTTTCTTACGGCTAAGTTAATTACATACGATTTATATATTGAGTTTTTATAAAGTTCTTAAATGTATTTAATATGCGAAGAAAGAGTTATTACTAGAGAGGTTGTCTGATGGTATTTATATGTGGTGGGTGATACTGGACTTGAACCAGTGACCCTCGCCTTGTAAGGGCGATGCTCTCCCAACTGAGCTAATCACCCACATATAATAGGTATGCCTGTTATTTAATTCTTTATTATCAAATTAACCGCTTGATGTAATTTGGTGGGTGATACTGGACTTGAACCAGTGACCCTCGCCTTGTAAGGGCGATGCTCTCCCAACTGAGCTAATCACCCAAATTACATTTTAATATGCACCATTCTAGGAATGGTGGGTCGTACTGGACTTGAACCAGTGACCCTCGCCTTGTAAGGGCGATGCTCTCCCAACTGAGCTAACGACCCATATTAAATTTTAAAACGCGACTATTGATATAATAATAGGTTTATATGTGGTGGGTGATACTGGACTTGAACCAGTGACCCTCGCCTTGTAAGGGCGATGCTCTCCCAACTGAGCTAATCACCCACATATAAATTAAAACGCTACTATTGAAATAAATAGTACTGGACTTTAACCAGTGAACCTCGCCGTTACTTGTAAATAGCGGTAATGTTCTCTTTTTTCTAACTGAGCTAACGACCCATTTAGATTTTCTTGTAATATGCACCATTCTAAGAATGGTGGGTCGTACTGGACTTGAACCAGTGACCCTCGCCTTGTAAGGGCGATGCTCTCCCAACTGAGCTAACGACCCATATTACAATTTTAAAACACGACTATTATATAATAATAGGTTTTATATGTGGTGGGTGATACTGGACTTGAACCAGTGACCCTCGCCTTGTAAGGGCGATGCTCTCCCAACTGAGCTAATCACCCACATATAAATTAAAACGCTACTATTAAAATAAATAGTACTGGACTTTAACCAGTGAACTTCGCCGTTACTTGTAAGTAGCGGTAATGCTCTCTATTTTCTAATTGAGCTTAGGACCCATATAGAATTTAGATGTGAACACTTTAATTAAAAAGTGGTGGGTGATACTGGACTTGAACCAGTGACCCTCGCCTTGTAAGGGCGATGCTCTCCCAACTGAGCTAATCACCCACATCTAAACAACATTGCATTGCTGCGTTGTTGTGGGGCGCTATTATAGATAGAGTTGGAAATGTGTCAACACTTGAATGATAAAAATGTGCTGAATGAAGGTTTTATAAACAATAGGATATGGTTGAAGTCTATTTTATCATCAAATTTGATATTGCAGTTCAATTAAGCACCTAATAAGCTCCTAAAAGTGAGTAGGGAATTGTATTTTATTAATCTTAAATTTAGCTTCACGATACTTATTGTTTTTTTTTACTGGAGTCGTTTTTATGATTATGAGCAAGATGGATTAATATTAGGGCGAGTTATTTAGTGAATAGAGCGGTCCTTTAAAAATGAATTTAATCTAAACTTCCCAAAACAAATGCTATTTTCAGCATTCTAAACTCTATTTTTGTACTTACTTTATTTTTATAAGCCAACCTAGCCAAATCGTAAATACTCATACTTCACTAATAGCCTTCGGATTAAGACTAAATAGATCACATATAACTAGTGTGTGTTGACCTTTGTGGATTGAACCCAAAGGGCAGCGCATGTTTGGACTTTATGCGGCGTTATCGCCTATTCATGGGTAATAACCACACTACATAGGCTCTGCCTTGCCTAAAAACCAAACATACTGCTGCAAATTCACCCACCAAAGATCAACACGCCCTGAAGTTTTGTACATAGCATTACGAAGCTACAATGCTCTTTAAAAAATGTTCTTCAAACAATAATCGAGTTTTTTAGTACGAGTTACGCTGGTTATTAAGCAAGTAAAGGCAGTGGGCACTCTCAAATCCACATTTAAGTTTTGGTTATTATAAGCAATTGTAACTTTTAAAAGATTAAGGCGATTGGCGGGGCCTTAATTGGTAGTTTTTAGATAAGTTCAATTTGCATATAAATGTATACCTTTGCTTTGATGCAATTTTGTTGCATTAAATAGGGGAGTAGGGTGTTGTTAAGTATTCGCTGCGATATAGTGATGTTATTATAAGCAGTAGGGCTAGAATCTTATTCAAATTGTATTTTTTAGCACGCTTGATAGCCAGTTTGTTGAAAATTAAACCATTTAAATAAAGCTAGGTAAAAAACTGTTGACTTTATTTTGGGTGGTGCATAGAATGCGCCCCGCACTAAGCGATACACGATGTGTTTATCACGACGGGTATTGATTAAGTTGGGGCCATAGCTCAGCTGGGAGAGCGCTTCGCTGGCAGTGAAGAGGTCTGCGGTTCGATCCCGCATGGCTCCACCAAAAATTAGTGTTTTGTCCTAGGGTAGCAGTTTTCTGTGTCCCCATCGTCTAGAGGCCTAGGACACCGCCCTTTCACGGCGGTAACAGGGGTTCGAATCCCCTTGGGGACGCCACTTAACTTTTATTAGTTAAAGGCGGTTTTACCGAGAAAATAGCGTCACAATTAAAG
Source organism: Pseudoalteromonas sp. S8-8 (assembly GCF_000497875.1). Lineage (NCBI taxonomy): Bacteria > Pseudomonadati > Pseudomonadota > Gammaproteobacteria > Alteromonadales > Pseudoalteromonadaceae > Pseudoalteromonas > Pseudoalteromonas sp. S8-8. Next base: position 429 of record NZ_AUTR01000064.1, on the reverse strand, counting down.
CTCGAGTCTTTACTTGTATTAAACGCAATTACCTTAAAGCTCATGATGTGAGTTAAACTTATCAACTGTCCTAGTGACACATTTATGTGTCCCCATCGTCTAGAGGCCTAGGACACCGCCCTTTCACGGCGGTAACAGGGGTTCGAATCCCCTTGGGGACGCCACTTACTTGTTTTTAATAGGGAAGTGAAGTGTTATCAAGAAAGCTCGCCTGAAACGAGTCTAAAAATTCAGTTGTCCTAGTGACACATTTATGTGTCCCCATCGTCTAGAGGCCTAGGACACCGCCCTTTCACGGCGGTAACAGGGGTTCGAATCCCCTTGGGGACGCCACTTACTATTTTAAGTATTGTGTAAAGCAGTGTGACACCGCACTCTCTATGCACGACGTTATCAAGAGTACTAATCTCTTGGGGACGCCACTTACTT
>NZ_AUTR01000063.1:0-80044 GCF_000497875.1 Pseudoalteromonas sp. S8-8 | reverse complement strand
ATGTCATAGGTAAGATCTTAAGAAATTGAGTTGAAGCTCAATTCATGATCAAATGGTTGTTACCACACAAACCACAGAATCAAGAAAAGAGCTTCAAATGAATGCTAACATTTTTATTAATAAGTTAAAAAGTATCCTAAGTGAAAAAAAACTGAACCGACTTGGTAAACAAGTAGCATTTACTAAAAGAGAAAGAAATATTACCGCATTTCATATGGTTGTTAGTCTTGTTGCTGCGCTTGGGGATAAAAAAACGATCTATTTATCCGAAATATTAAGAGTTTATAATCAGCTAACAGGGCAGTCTATTAAGTATAAGCCTTTTCATAACCAGTTAGTTAAACCTGAACTAGCTGAACTAATGCGAGAGGTAACAAATAGAGTTTTTAATTGTTGGATAAATGATGCGCTTAAGTACACGAAAAAAGATTTGTTCAAGTTTGAGAATATTTTAATTCAGGACGGTAGCTCTATTATGCTTCATCGTTCTTTAAAAGATGTTTTTCCTGGGCGATTTTCAAATACGTGTCCAGCAGCGATTGAATTGCATGCTACTTTAAATTTAACGCAAGGTTGCTTTGAAAAAGCAGGTATAACACCAGACAGTTATTCTGAACGTGAAGAACTTCCAACATTTAAAGAGTTGAAAGGACAGTTGTTACTTGCTGATAGAGGGTATTATTCAGGTAGTTATATTCATGAATTAGATAAAGCAGGAGGATTTTACGTATTAAGAGCTAAGGGGTTAAAAGCAGTCAGAGTACATAATGCTTTTAAGCAAAATGGACAGGAATTAACAGGAAGTCATTCCCCAAAGTTATGTGAATTGCTCCCCGAATTACCTAAAAATGATCTTATTGATATGAATGTTAGCATAAAAAACAAGCTAACAAGAGTCGTTGGGTATTGGTCAAAAAAAGAAAAACAATATACATTTTTAGTCACTAATTTATCTATTGATGAATTTACAGCGACTGAAATAGGCAAATTATATAGGTTACGCTGGCAGGTTGAATTACTTTTTAAGGAGTGTAAGTCTTATAATAATTTACGCGGCTTTCAAACATCAAACGCAACCTTACAAGAGGCGCTAATTTATGTAAGTTTAATAGTAACCACGCTTAAAAGGTTTTTAACTGGCTGTATTGAAAAGATATTCAAAACTGAAATGTCTACAATGACAGTAGCAAAAACAACGGGTGTTTGGTGGATTGGCATATTAACAGCGATTATTAGGAAGCATAGGAAAGGATTGTTAAATGCAGTTAATGGAGCATTTGACTTTCTGAGGAAAAATGCTGCTAGGGCACACCCCAAACGCGATCGAAAAACAGGAGTATTTCAGTATGGGGTAGAGCCAAATTTTTAAGGCTGTACTTAATGTTTTTCTTAAGTACCTACCTATGACATAGATGTAGGTAAGGGGCGTGAGCAGGACGCGGAAGCTTTGCTCGGTTTTTACTTAGCCCACTAGGTTACAAACCTCGCGCCGCGATTAAATCGCCCCTAGATTGAACAAATTTCAATCCACAAAGATCAACACGCCCTTAGCCTTCACTTATATTTTTTATGGCGGGTTTATTGTGCTTTTCGTTTTACTACCCTAAAGCGCGACATTACTTATCACTTTGTCAAAAGGCGTTAACTAAATCATGTGCTTATTTAGATAAAAAATTAGCCCGTTAATTTACTTTTAATTGAGTATAAAAAATGCCAGCAATACATTGCTGGCATTTTTATAGCCTACCTATTTATTACTTTGCTAATTTTTTAGCTAGGTATAACCATGTTTCTATTACTGTATCTGGGTTTAATGAAACAGAGTCAATACCCTGCTCTACTAACCATGCTGCAAAGTCTTCGTGATCTGAAGGACCTTGACCACAAATACCTACGTACTTTCCTTTTGCTTTAGCTGTTTTAATTGCCATAGAAAGTAGCTTTTTAATTGCAGGGTCACGCTCATCAAATAAATGTGCGATTAAACCAGAATCACGGTCAAGACCCAGCGTTAACTGTGTTAAATCGTTAGAGCCGATAGAAAAACCATCAAACATTTCTAAAAATTCATCAGCAAGTAATGCATTTGAAGGTAGCTCACACATCATGATTACTTTAAGACCATTATCGCCGCGTTTAAGGCCATGTTCTTCTAGTAATTCAATTACGCGTTTGCCTTCTTCAAGGGTACGTACGAATGGGATCATGATTTCTATGTTAGCCATATCCATGTCATTTCTTACGCGTTTTATAGCTTCACATTCTAGTGCAAAACAATCGCGGAAGTCTTCAGAGATATAACGTGCGGCACCACGAAAACCAATCATTGGGTTTTCTTCTTCTGGCTCGTATTGCTGACCGCCAACTAGGTTTGCGTATTCGTTTGATTTAAAATCAGACATACGAACAATTACACGCTCTGGTGCAAATGCACACCCTAGAGTAGAAATACCTTCAACCAGTTTTGTTATGTAAAATTCTACTGGTGATTCGTAACCGGCAATCATGTCAGTAATTTCTGCTTTTAATGCATCTGTTTGAGCATCAAAATTTAATAACGCTTTAGGATGAACGCCAATCATACGGTTGATAATAAATTCAACTCGCGCAAGGCCAACACCTGCATGCGGTAAGCGTGCAAAGTCAAATGCACGATCGGGGTTACCTACGTTCATCATAACTTTCATTGGTAGTTCTGGCATTTTATCAACGCGTGACGTTAGTATTTCAAAATCTAAAATACCTTCGTAAATAAAGCCGGTATCGCCTTCGGCGCACGATACAGTGACTTCTTGTCCCGCTTTAATTAAATCAGTTGCGTTACCACACCCTACAACAGCTGGAATACCAAGTTCGCGTGCAATGATTGCCGCGTGACACGTACGTCCACCACGATTTGTAACAATCGCTGCAGCACGTTTCATGATTGGTTCCCAATCAGGGTCGGTCATATCGGTTACTAAAATGTCGCCTACTTGTACCTGATCCATTTCTTTAATTGAATCAAGAACACGAACAACACCGCTACCAATTTTATGACCAATTGCACGGCCTTCAACAACAACGTTGCTTGTACCATTTAATTGAAAGCGTTCCATTACGTTAGAGTCTTCGTTTGAGCGAACAGTTTCTGGACGTGCTTGAACTATATATAGTTTGCCGTCGTTACCGTCTTTTGCCCATTCGATGTCCATAGGACGACCGTAATGTTTTTCGATGATTACAGCTTGCTTGGCAAGTTCTTGCACTTCTTCATCTGTAATCGAAAATTTATTTGAAAGCTCAGGGGCAACATCAACGATGTCTACTTGCTTACCGTGTGCTTTATCTTCTGAGTAAATCATTTGAATGGCTTTAGAACCAATGTTACGACGTACTACTGAAGGTTTATTTTTAAGGAGTGTTGGTTTATGAACATAAAACTCATCAGGGTTAACTGCACCCTGTACAACCATTTCACCTAAGCCGTAGCTTGATGTAATAAATACAACGTCTTCAAAACCAGACTCTGTATCAATGCTAAACATTACGCCAGATGCTGATTTATCTGAACGTACCATGCGCTGAATACCCGCTGATAGGGCCACACCACGGTGATCGTAACCTTGGTGAACACGATACGAGATTGCACGGTCGTTAAATAATGAAGCAAATACGTGTTTAATAGCGACCATGACTGAATCGATACCAACAACGTTAAGGAAAGTTTCTTGCTGGCCTGCGAATGATGCATCTGGCATATCTTCAGCGGTAGCTGATGAACGTACTGCGAATGATACATCTGCTGCAGTATCGCCATGAAGTTGGCTATATGCGTCGCGAATGGCTTGATCTAGGTTTGGTTGGAATGGTGTGTCGATTATCCATTGGCGGATATCGGCACCGACTTTAGCGAGTGTATTTACATCATCAACATCAAGTGTATCTAGGATGTTGTGAATCTTTGCTGTGAGTCCTGATTGATCTAAAAACTCATTAAAAGCATCAGCGGTAGTTGCGAAACCACCCGGTACTTGTACACCAGCGTTTGCTAGGTTTGAAATCATTTCGCCAAGTGAAGCGTTTTTACCGCCAACTCGAGGAACATCTTGCATACCAAGCTCTTGATACCAGAGAACGTATTCTTGCACGGATCTTTCTCCAAAAAAAACAAATTGTAGGTCTAACTGTGAGAGTTAAGAAAGAAAACCTTTTATAAAGGTCATCATCATTCTACACTGGCAATAGTCCTCACGTAAACCGTGAGAAACCCATTTTAGGGATTTAAACGCAATAAAAAGGTTAATTATGAGAACTGCTTTTTATATATCAGATGGAACCGCTATTACTTCAGAGGTGTTTGGGCATGCGACTTTGTCGTTGTTTCCTATCGATTTTAATCATAAAACAATTCCATTTGTAGAAACTGAAGAAAAAGCGCACGAAATTAAAGCATTAATTAATGCAACCGCTGCAAAAACAGGCGAAAAGCCATTTGTTTTTTTTACTTTTGTTAATCACAATTTAAGTGAAATTATAAAATCAGCTGATGCAGTCACGTATGACTTTTTAACTACATATAGCGAAAAAATAGAAAAAGAACTCAATGTAGCCCCAGTTCCTAAAATGCATCGTACGCATTCCATCCACGAAAAAAGTTATGATTTTAGAATTGATGCCGTTAATTATGCTCTTATGAATGATGATGGCGGAAATATTAAAAACTTTTCTGAAGCAGACATCATTTTAATTGGTGTTAGTAGAAGTGGTAAAACACCCACAAGCTTATACTTAGCACTGCAGTACGGCATTAAAGCGGCTAACTACCCTATTACAGAAGAAGATTTAGACAATGAAGGTTTGCCTAAGTGTTTAGTCCCTTATAAACATAAGTTATTTGGACTTACGATTGACCCTGAGAGACTTGCGGCTATTAGGCATCGACGTATGGCGAACTCTAAGTATGCTTCAATTAAACAGTGTCGTATTGAGGTTCGCGAAGTGGAAATGTTGTATAAGCGTCATAAAATTGCTTACTTTAATTCTACGCATCATTCTGTTGAAGAAATATCTGCAAAAATATTGATAGAAACAGACTTGGAGCGACGTAAGTACTAACTTACTCATCAAAGAAATAAAAAAACCGCAACTAAGCGGTTTTTTTTGTATCAATAAATATTATTTACGTGCGTCTTTTAGTAAATCAGCTACTAAAAAGCCTAACTCTAATACTTGGTCGGCATTAAGGCGTGGATCACACTGCGTTTTGTAACGCTGTGCTAGGTCATCGTCAGATAAACCGTAAGCACCGCCAGTACACTCTGTAACGTGCTGGCCTGTCATTTCTAGATGAACACCACCTGCGTATGAACCTTCAGCTTTGTGTACAGCGAAGAACTGACTGATCTCGCGCATAATATTGTCGAAGTTACGTGTTTTGTAACCTGATGTCGCTTTTTCAGTGTTACCGTGCATTGGATCTGAGCTCCAAATTACTTTACGGCCTTCTTGTTGAACTCTTCTTACTAATGCTGGAAGTTTTTCAGGAAGTATATCTGCACCCATACGCGTAATTAGCGTTAAACGACCAGGAATGTTATCTGGGTTTAATGCATCAATTAAACGAATTAGGTCATCTGGGTCCATACCTGGGCCAACTTTAACACCAATTGGGTTTTTAATGCCTTTGAAAAACTCAATATGTGCATGATCTAGTTGACGAGTACGTTCACCAATCCAAACAAAGTGAGCAGAACAATCGTACCAATCACCAGATAAGTGGTCGCGACGAGTAAGCGCCTCTTCGTAACCAAGTAGTAACGCTTCGTGAGAAGTGTATAAATCGGTTTCTTTTAAGCTTGGCGCAATTGTAGAGTTAATTCCGCACACTTCCATAAACTCTAGTGCGTCTTGAATTTTATCAGCAAGTTGTTGGTATTTTTCTTTAAGTGGATTTGCAGCAACAAAGCCCATGTTCCAACGGTTTACCTGGTGAAGATCGGCAAGGCCACCTTGTGCAAAAGCACGTAATAAGTTTAACGTAGCGGCACTATGATGGTATGCAGTCATTAAGCGTTGTGGATCGGGTATACGTGCTTCTTCTGTAAACTCGATATTATTAATAATGTCGCCACGGTAAGATGGTAAAGACACGCCATTAATTGTTTCTAAGTTTGCTGAACGAGGTTTAGCGTATTGACCAGCCATGCGCGCTATTTTAACTACAGGGCATTTACCGCCGTAAGTTAATACAACAGCCATCTGTAAGATTGTTTTGAATGTATCGCGAATGTTAGCGGCATTAAAATCGCTAAATGATTCTGCACAGTCACCACCTTGAAGTAAAAAAGCTCGACCTTCGCACACATCTTCAAGCTGTTTGAATAGGCTTCTTGTTTCTTCAGCAAAAACTAAAGGCGGTGCCGTTTTTAATTGGCTTTCTACTGATTTAAGTATTTCTTGATCCGGGTACTGTGGCTGCTGCAGTATTGGCAGCTCTCTCCAGCTATTTGGGTTCCACGATTGCATAATTTTTCCTCATTCCTACATTACCTGATAAGAAGAAATTAACGTATGCAGGCCCCTATGTTCAAGGACTAAATTCACTATTTTCCAATTATTTAGTTATGAGTTAAGTATAAAAGTAATCTTACTTAACCTAGGTGGTTATATAACATACACTTTAGTTTTATTTTGAAGAAACTAAAGTGTTTAAATACATGCGTTTAGAGCTAACTATTTATAATTTTAACGCATTGAGAATAAATAGTACATAAGGGTATGTTATACGTAATTTAGCTAGGAACACATCATACTTAAATGACAGCTTCTGTAATCTTAACTTTACGCGGATAATTAATTAATAGCTATCAAGTGCTATGTGCAGAGCTTAATGTATGATATGAGCGTTTGTGGTAATCATTTATCTGCGCTTTAAATCCTAGATGCATAGTCTTGTATAGCACTCGTATGCAGGACTATACTCACAAGTGCCACAACTTAAAGGTGTGGTAGGCCATTAAGTTTTCTCTTCAAAGTGATAGTGTTACTTAACAATTCGCCATGATTAAAGCCCCTCCTGCTAGAAGTATCTTTAAAGAGGAACTGATATCAAAAAGCATTTGTAGTCATTGTAACCTTTAGCCTGATCACCGTACTGCCAACACGGTGTAATATGAGTCAGTAATTATAAATAATAATGAATGCTAAGACGGTTAGATAAATATATGAAAATTATATAAATCCGCTTAACTGATTTTTCTAAACTTAGTTTTATCACCTACTACGTAGATAATCTAGTACTTGGCGTATTAGCCTTTTTATATACGACAAAGTAAATACTCTAATGTCATATGAATTAGTAAGGAGTTTCAATCTTTCTTCATTTATATATTCTCACCTTAAAGAACACATCATACTTAAATTAATTATAATGTTACTATAAGCCTCGAGTACTATTTATTATTTATTTAGACAAAGCAAAGTGCATGTAATAATATAAGGCTAGTAAGATGTGTTCTTTGAGGTGTGTAATGGTAACTAAGGTACAAATTAGAAGTCAGTTTGATTTAATGAACGAATTAACTTTGAGGTTGATTGAAGAACTAAAAGAGTGTGAATTCTCCAAAGCGGAATATTATCAATTACCAGATGTAAGTAGTTTCGATGAGAGTAAAGTTCCAGAATCTATACTTGTTTCTAAAATCACTGGAGTACCTGCTCAAAAAGCAATCCTAAACTCTTTTTCAGACATGTATAAAAAATCAGGATTAAGCAGTCGTGTTTTAAAAAGGCACCCTGGTTTGCTCGTCATTAAAAATGCAGATAAACAAGCTTTAAATAATCGTATAGCTCAAGTAAATAAAGCTAAAACTACGTTTAAAGAATGTATATTAGCTATTGATAGCAACGATGCTCGATTTGAAGCAGTTCACAATGCTATACCAAATTTAATAACGCTTGCTGCATATCGTAAAATTCATAGTGAAAGCGAATCGCCATTTTCGGTTAGGTTTACTTGGATGCACAAACACGCAACTAAAACGCTGACTAAAAAAATGGCTCTCGAAATGCTCGACAAATCGGCCAGTTATCGAAATCCAAGAATGATAGATCAACAAAAATGGCAATCACTTGTAGCTCAAGAACAATTACGGGTTGCTAGTTTAGGCGAAAAGGAAAAACTTAGAATTCGCCGCCCTACTCGAGTGAGTCCACAGGTAAATGTGAGATACACAGCGCAAAATCGCTATCATGTGAGTGCTGCATTACCCTTTATTCTGATTAATCCAGAACCAGACGTAAAATTAGGTATATTACCTGATTATCAAAAACCCGAAACTCACCCTCGTAAGCGCGAGTATGATTTTTTGGTTGATAGGTTATATTTAGAACAGGTTGAGCGGTAGTCATTATGTTAAAAAGGCCACATAGTGTGACCTTTTTAGTTATGCGTACGTTATTTAAAATAACGGTTATTATTTTTCTACTATTTCTTCAATTTTATCTTCATCAATCAGCACGGCATTTTCAACAATGCGTTTACCGCCTTGGATTTCAATGCGTTTGTTGTGTTTGTTCAATGTAAGTATTTCATCGCAAAACTGATCAGACGGGTGCATTTCGTATGTGTAATCGATAATGTTACCGGTTTTGTCATCTTTAACGTTTGTGATGCTGTATTCTGATATTGCACCTTTTTCAATCAAATCTTTCATTGTGGTGGTCATATCACGACGAAGTGCTTTTAATTTATTTTCGGTAATATCATCAGTTGAATAAATAGATCCGTATTTTTCCATAATAGAAAGTAATCTAAAATGGTACGTTTTACCTGGTGCTGCATAACGCCAAAGGTGATACAAACGAAGCATCATCCAACGCGATAATCCACGTTTTAATTCTTGAGCGCTATTAAAGTAATACCCTTTGTATTCAAGGTTATCAATCATGTTATGAACAAATGCATTTAAACAGGCGACGCATTTTACATTGCCACCCTGACCTTTTTTGCCACTAAAATGCAGTGACGATAAAAAGTTCATGTTTGACTCGTAAAACGAATCATCTATATCAGAATTTTTAGTATCTGTTGCCGAATATTTAAATGAAAGTTTAGAACCTTGCAATGCTTCAAGTGACTCTTTTATTGCAGGATATGGCATTGACTGCCCTACCGCTTTGAGTTCTTGTGCTAATTCGTTCATAGAAAAAACAACCGCGTATTGAATACCGGATTTAAAATTAATTTTAACTATTTTGCCTTTAGAAGCTAAACGAATAAGTGCTCGCTCTACTTTTTCTTCTCTATCTGATGGCCAAACAAGGTATTCAACATCTTCGCCATCTTTGCGTGTACTTACAACAGCTGGCGTTATTTTTATTTCGCCATCGTACAAAATACCATCTACTTTTTCAGATATTTTACGCGTAATAATTGTTTTTTTAGGCGCTTCTTCAAGTGGCAATTTTTTATAGCCCGAGCGAACAAAGCGTCCCCACAAATCATAGTGATTAAACGTGTTTGAATATGCACGTAATCCATGTGCTGCATTTTCAATAGAAATTCGCACGTCTTTGTTGTCTGTAAATAGTGCTAAACTTTCGTTATCTATTGCACTTTCCACCCCGTGGATTTGGCCCCTAAGTGTATCGGGCAAGTTATCTACCGAGATGTTGACCTTTCGGCTCATTGTTCTTATTTCCATTTTTATTGCGACAGCTAATAACAACACATTAAGCAACAAAAGTTAAATGTTTAAGTTAGTATAAAAGTGATCTGACTTTAAATAAAACGTTTGGATCACTATTATACTAAGTGATGTACATTACTTACGATTCCAGATCATATTTATACTAACTGGACTATCACAAATCTAATTTTTACTAACTCAGCTGTTATTTTGTCCATTACAATGGCTTAATTTTAAAATTAAGCACGACAAATACACCAAAAAATATATTCCCCTGTGGATAAAGCCTTACCGAGTTAGAATAGATCTGATCTGTACCAAGTACAGATCAGATCTATACTAATTAAAAGCGTATTTTGATGTTGCGACTAGTGCATAACTTTATAATTTACTTAGTAAAAAACTGATCTGCAGGGCTCTTTTTGTTCATAACTTCATGCGTAACCTGTGCATAACTCTATATTTAAAATAGACCTTAGTAAAAAGCTGATCCGCAGGTAGATAAAGATCTGATCTTAACCAAGTATAAACCTGATCTGCTTTTTTAAACATTATTCATATAAATCATAATGTTATGTGCTGATTTTACACCCTTAACCTTTATTACCTTATATATTTAACCACCTTTAAACTTCTTTATTTATACTAAGCAATATTAAAGGTGTAAAAATATTTTTAGATGTCTTGTTTTTAAAATGCATGTCGTCTTAAATAGTTGTTTACAGCTATTTGAATGGACATTATACTAACTGCCTAACTTTGAGGAAGAAAGTATGTCTATCAACAATAACGCATTAAGTACCTATCGGCTTTTGAAAGCCACAGCTGAAGTTGCTGAAAAATCATTAGAAGGACGTATTCAGCACTACCGTGCCCATCTTAAATCAGAAGAAAAAGAATTAAGAACGTATACGCAAAAAGCAGCTGCTGATTTATTAGGTTGTAATAATCGTACTTTAAAAAGACGTCATGATAATGGCGACTTCGATGATTTAAACATAAAACGCGGTGCTAACGGTCACTATGCTTACACATTAGTAAATATTTTTGCTATGGCCGATATTATGGACATTAAACCAGATCATCGTACTGGTGATGACAAACTGCAAGTTATTGTAATTAATTCTCTCAAAGGCGGCTGCGGTAAAACTACCAGTATGGTTAATATAGCGGCAGCGCTTGCAACTACAAATATTAAACGTTATCGCATTGGTATTATAGATTTAGACCCACAAGGCTCTTCTTCAAGCTTTTTTCCTTCAAGTGAGCACGACCCGATTACTGTTGGTGATTTAATGCGCGATTGCATAGATTTAGACGAGGGTGAAACATGGCCTGAATTTGTGTCTAACTCATTTTTACCAACGCATATCCCAAATATTCGTGTATTACCATCGGGTATGGATGACTTTTACTTTGAGCACGAAACGGCAACATTGCTCAAAGATACCTCAAATTATGAGCAAACTCGCCATTACCACAAGTTACTTGAGAAAGTAATTGACCCCGTTAAAGACGAGTTTGATATTATCTTAATTGACACAGCACCTACCCTTAACTTTATGTTTTATAATGCATTAATGGCCTCTACTGCGATGCTTATTCCTGTTCATCCGGAAGCTGTAGATTTTGATGCTAATAACAAATATTTAAAACGACTAGGTGAGATTTACCATACAGTTGCAGCACTTGGCCATGAGGGCTGGGACTTTATGCAATTTTTAGTGACCAACTATGTGAAAGGTAATCACTCACAGCGCGATATCGTTAAAGATGTTCGTAGTGCATTTGGTCGCCAAGTAATGAGCTACCCAATCAATCACAGCTCCGCGATTACCGCTAGTTCATCGTCTTTCAACACTATTTTTGATCAAAAAGCATCAGACAGCTTAGCAAGTCGTGAGTCATTAATGCGCGCTCAAGAAAATATTAAAGATGTGGTCGATGAGCTAGAAATGCTTATTCGTTCAAATTGGCAGTCAACTCAATCAACACTCAATACCCCTAAGTAAGGATGTTAAATAAAAATGGCTAAAAAACGTAAAAATGACACCCGCTTAGATCCATTTGCAACTGCTGTAGGCAGCAGTAGTCTTGATGCATTACTAGAACAAGCGAATGCTGGCGATGTAATTAGAATGCCTGCACCGAGTGACCCTGCTCGTCAAATTACGCTTGTTTGTAAAGTGATCGCACATGCTGATATTGAATCTTCCACTGGTGTATACGGCAAAAATCGTCGTGTACAGGCACTTCTAAACGAAAAGTCAGTATCAGACATTCTTCCTGCAATTCGTGAGGATGGTCGAAATCAACATCCTGCCTTACTTTGGGAGCAAGGTGACAAAAGTTTAGTTCTGGCAGGTTCACGTCGTCGTATGGCCTGTATTTTAGGTAACGCAGATTATTTAGTACTTAGTTCAAGCGATTTTACTGATCAAGATGCAAAAATTTTAGCGGTATCTTCAGATCAATACATTGCTCCTAGTTTATGGGAGCTTGGCCAAGCTTACCAACAAACTAAAAATGAACTTATTGAGCAAGATAAAAAAGGATCTTATAGAGAGATTGCCGCGATAGAAGGTGTATCGCATACTGCAATTGCAGATGCAATTAAAGCTTATGAGCAAATTCCTGCTGATGTTATTGCGCTTTACCCTACTGCTAATCACGTAGGTCGCGAAGTCGCTAAAAAGCTTGTTAGCGCAAAGGAGCGAGACGAAGAGGCGTTTAATCAACTTGTTAGTGCCCTTGCTAGTGATGAAGAGTTAAATACGATTACAAGCGACGACAAGCGTGCAATGGCGATCACTAAATGCCTAACTTCAGAGCCACAAGTAGCTGTTAAGCGCGAAGCTGTACTAGAAAATAACTTTATATCGGTACAACGCAATTTAAAAAGCGGTGATGTCTCTATCAAAATTGATAATAAAGTGATGACAGACAAGCGCTTAGAGCAATTAACTAAGTTATTAAGTGCCTTTAATTAGTTAGTTAAATAATGATCTGTCAGGCATATTTACTTAGTTAAATAGTGATCTGGCAGATTGTTTTGTTAGTAAAGATCTGATCTTTACTAGCCTATTTCCTCTTTAAATAATCATATTCCTTCCTCAAGATCACTTTTTTACTAACTAATCTCCTCTTTTTAGCTACATTCCTTCATTTATTATTATTGTTAGTAAAATCGTGATCTGTAATGCTTACTTTTATGTTTCTAACTATATGTAACTTCTACCATTGCAGTTGTTTTAAATATTATTTTGTAAAATTGGATGCTTATTTTTACTTACAAACCGATTTTTTACTAAGTTATCAGCTCCAACCAGTTTATATCTTGTTAATAGTGCTTTAGCTCAGAGCACATAAGGCATATACTGGCAGGATTATTTTTAAAATTTAATGCTTAGAGTGACATGTCTGCTAACTTATCAAAAAATGATTTAATGGCTATTTTTGAAGAAATTAAAAATGAGCAGGCTACCCAGTTTCCTCTGTCTGAACGCTTTATTAAAAAACTTTTCCGTGAAAATGTTTTAGATAAAGGCAAAGAATATTACAAGAAAGGTCAAATCACTTGGCTAGAACACACCCCTAATTTTTCTGTAGTCGACTCTACTGTACAAGCGGATAATGGATCATCGTTTAACCAACGTATTGAGATCAGTAAAGTACCAACTGGCTATTCTGTTGATACGCATTGTACGTGTAATGCAAAAACTAAATGCCGACACTTAGCTGCTATTTTATTTAAGCTCAAAATAGAGCACTCTGGTGAATATGGCGAAGATTATTTTATTAATGACTGGTTTAGCGAATTAAGCGCACTTAAAAGTGGTGATCAAAACACGCCATCGCAAGTATTATTATTTGTATTAGATATTGAAAATAACAAAGTATTCTTAACACCTAAAATAGCGAATGTTGAGACTAAAAAGAATTACACGTTAGGTCGAAACCTGACCGAGCAGCAGTTAAATAGTTTTGTAACGCCGAGTGACTTACTCGAAAGTGATTTTAGATTATTTAGTTGGATACGCTCACAAAATGCAGTGGGAAGTATTGAGCTAAAAGGCCAGTGGGGTTTTAGTGCCTTACAACAGTTGATAGCTACAGAACGCCTGTTTTTCCAGCGTTCTCGAGTGCCAATTAAAGCGCAATCTGGCCAAGCATTAAGTTTTAGTTGGGAGCAAGATAAAGATCTCTCACAATTAGTTATTAAGCTTGAGCAAACACAAAACTGGGCTTTATTAAAAACAACACCACCTACTTACCTCGATTTAGATCATTTAAAAGCGGGCCGTCTTCGCACCCCATTGAGTGCAGATGAAATAGCACATTTACAAACTATGCCTGCTTTGCATGACGCTAACTTTGATAGAATATATAAGCAGCTTGCCGATAACTTTGGTGCAGGTGTAATACCCCACCCTACTAATTTACAGCCAACATTGCCTAAAATCTCTAGTAATGCTGTTTTAAAAGTAACTATGGGCGATCAAGGTTTATCTCTTTCGTTGTTATTTAAGTATAAAAATAAAAACTATTTAGCAGGTGCAGCACCTGCAAGTACGATTAATAGTGCATTTGAAAATACTGTAACTAACGAACTAATTAACTTAGGATTTGAATTTTGTAAAGGGGGTTTACAAAGTGAACTGGTATTTACAAAGCAGTCTTCAATCCATTTGCATTGGCTAATATACGAAGTATTCCCTGGCTTTAAGCAACGCGGTTGGCAAGTAAGTGTAAGTAAAGTAACGAGTCCTAATCCGCAGTGTGAAGTTAGTTTACATGTACACCGCGCAGCAGGGCATCAAATGCACTGCAAAGTATTGCTATGTGATGCTAAAGCATCGCTGTTGTTTACTAATACTGACCCGCTATATCAGTCATTAAATCGCCAAAGTGAACTATTTTACTACTATCCGCTTGGTCGTGAATTTGGGGTTATTAATAAGTCAGCAATTAACTTATTAAATGAATTTAAAGAGCGTTTTGAATTTGTAAAAACACGAGACGAATTTAATATTCCGCTTTCGTATTTACCTGAATTAGTAAAGCACACTGCTATAAACGTAGAGCTTCACGACGACTCATTAGAGCTATACTTACAAGAGCTAAATAGTCCCGATAAAGCAATTACTAAGGTTTCATTACATGGCTTAAATGACTCAGTAACACTTCGTGAGTACCAACAGCAAGGTGTTGACTGGCTTAGCTTTTTAAAACGTCACCAATTAGGTGGTATTTTAGCTGATGACATGGGCCTGGGTAAAACCTTGCAAGTTATTGCATTTTTAGCCAGTACATTTAACCGCCCGCAAGCGGGCCCTACACTAATAGTGTGTCCAACTAGTTTGGTGAGTAACTGGAAAAACGAAATTATTAAGTTTGCTAAAAGCTTAAAAGTCACCACTATTTTTGGTTCAAATCGTAACGATCCTTTACAGCACCTAGCGCAAGCGCAGTGTATACTTACTACATATCCACTTTTAAAGCGTGATATTGCATATTATTCGCCATTATATTTTGAAAATATAATCCTCGACGAAGCACAATACATTAAAAACGATACCGCACAGGTTTCGCGATTAGTTAAACGCTTAAATGCCGACTTTAAACTTTGTTTAAGTGGTACTCCAATCGAGAATAATTTACTTGAGCTTAAATCGTTACTCGATTTTGCTATGCCATCGTTACTTGGGTCTCAAGCCCACTTTAAGCAGCACTTTCAAACGCCTATTGAGCGTGAAGCTGATATGGAGAGAGCTGAGCAGTTAAAAGCGTTAATTATGCCTTTTATAATGCGCCGCACTAAAGCACAAGTAGCGCAAGAGCTGCCTGAAAAAACAGAGCTAACTAAAGAGTTTGAGTTTGAGCCTAAACAAAAAGAAATGTATCAAGGTATTACACGTTCATTAGAAGAGAAGCTAATAGACTTATTTGCCGAACAAGGCGCACAAAAAAGTAAACTTGCATTTTTAGAGGCACTTTTAAAGTTAAGGCAAATTTGTTGCCACCCTAAATTAATAGATCCAGACACTCAAGCAGGCTCCGCTAAGCTTGAATGGTTAACAACACACTTACCGCTTATGTTAAGTCTCGGTCGTAAAATTATTATATTTAGTCAGTTCACATCAGCACTTGATTTAATAGCCCAACGCCTTGAAGAAATAAACATTAACTTTAGTATGCTTACGGGCCAAACGCGCCACCGAGATAAAGTAATCGACGAGTTTACCAGTGGTAAAACATCTGTGTTTTTAATTAGCTTAAAAGCCGGCGGTACAGGCCTTAACCTAACACAAGCCGATACAGTTATTCACTTTGATCCATGGTGGAACCCTGCAGTAGAAAAGCAAGCGACTGATAGAGCTTACCGTATTGGCCAAACTAACCCTGTATTTGTGTATAAGCTCATAATGAGTAATTCAATAGAGCAAAAAGTATTTAAAATGCAACAAGACAAACAAGCCCTTGTAGATGCGTTATTTACTGATAAATCAATGAGCTTTACAAAATTTGATGAACAACAAATGTTATCGCTAATTAAAAACTAAATTGATTTAAAAAGTTTTGATCTTTTTATGAACTTAATTAAAAAGCGGACGTCTACTATTATGCTTGTTGGTTAATTGCAGTTAGCACAAGCATCATGTTGATTCCCCATTTAGTTACTAATTTTAGTAATGATTGAGCCAGCCCATTTTGAGTTGGCTTTTTTTATGCCCAAAATTTAGCGTGCAGCACTTATTTTAAAAGTTTTTATTTTTTTATGAACTTAATTCAAAGAGCGGCGTCTACTATTATGCTTGTTGATTAATTGCAGTTAATACAAGTTTTCATGTTGATTCCCCCATTTAGTTACTAATTTTAGTAATGATTGAGCCAGCCCATTTTGAGTTGGCTTTTTTTATGCCCAAAATTTAGCGTGCAGCACTTATTTTAAAAGTTTTTATTTTTTTATGAACTTAATTAAAAAAGTGGCGTCTATTACTATGCTTGTTGATTAATTGCAGTTAATACAAGTTTTCATGTTGATTCCCCCCATTTAGTTACTAATTTTAGTAATGATTGAGCCAGCCCATTTTGAGTTGGCTTTTTTTATGTCCAAAATTTAGCATTCAATTTTTATTTTAAAAATTTTGATCTTTTTATGAACTTAATTCAAAGAGCGGCGTCTACTATTATGCTTGTTGATTAATTGCAGTTAATACAGGTTTTATGTTGATTTCCCCCTATTTGATTACTAATTTTAGTAATGATTAAGCCAGTTCATTTTGAACTGGCTTTTTTTATGCCCATAATTTGATTTGTTTAAATCAACCCGAATAAAAATAAATGATCTTTCGTAAATTAATTTGAATTAATTATTTTGTTTTCCGGTCTACTCTAATGCCTGTTGTTATATAGCCTCACCCAGTAATATTAGTTATTTTGGTGATTATGTATTTAAGTTGCAGCTTACTCGGGCACATGTTGATTTTCCCTTTGATTACTTAATTTAGTAATACTTGACCAGCTTATTTTGAGCTGGTTTTTTTATGTCTGTAATTTCTTTGCTCCCCTACTTCTATTGCGTGTTATTGGTTATGATGACATGTCTCTAAATTTTATAAGTTTATTTTATGCTCACTCAAGTACTCACTAATATTGATTGGCTAAGCGCCGGTGCTGGTGTTGCGTTAGGCGTTGTATTTTACGGCGTTGTATCAACACAGCTTCGCAAAAAGCTACATCTACAAATAAGCGAACAGCAGCAACAGCTTTCCCTATTACAAAATCAATTTGATAATAAAGAGCTGCAATATAGCGCCTTGCAAGAAGATCACGAACTGCTAGAACATACTCACCAAGAGCAGCGCGATGAAGCCCAGCATTTTAAAACGCGTTTTAGCGAACAAGAAAAACAAAGCATTCAATACAATCATTTTTGGCGCAAAGCCGAAGGCGAGCTTGCAGCGCTTCGTGAGCAATATAATCAACGCGATGTTGAATATAATAATATGCGCACCACCCTCGAGCAAAAACAACAAAGCTTTACCGAGCAACTCGCGCAAATTGAGCAAAGTAAAAATATGCTCAAAAAAGAATTTGAAAACCTAGCCAATAAGATTCTAGAAGAAAAATCACAAAGCTTTAAAACCTTAAATCAAGAAAGCATTGAACAATTATTAAAACCGGTTCAAGGAGAGCTAAAAGGCTTTAGAGAAAAAATGGAATCAATACATGTTGAAGACATAAAACAACGAACCGCGCTTAAAACCGAGCTATTGCATTTGCAAGCTAAAAGCCAAGCTATAACAGATCAAGCCGACAAGCTCAGCAACGCGCTACAAGGGCAAAAGAAAACCCAAGGTAATTGGGGCGAACTCATGCTCGAAAACGTCTTAGATAGCGCTGGCTTACGTGCTGGCGTTGATTATAAGCGCGAAGTGTCGTTTAACACTGAAGATGGCCGCTTGCGCCCTGATGTAGTTGTTTACTTACCACAAGGTCGCCACTTAGTCATTGATGCTAAAACATCATTAAATGCTTATACACGCTATGTGAACGCTGAAAATGAGCTAGATGCTAATCAAGCAATTAAAGAGCATGTAAACGCCGTTACAGCACGTATTAATGAGCTTGCGAGTAAATCGTACGACCGTTTACCAGGGCTTAATTCGCCTGAAGTTGTGGTTATGTTTGTACCAATAGAATCAGCTTTTGTAGAAGCACTTAAATATCAAAGTGATATTTACCAACAAGCAATCGAAAAAAATATACTGGTAGCTACACCTACTACCCTGCTTACTAGTTTAAATATTGTTAAACAGCTTTGGCGTTTTGAAGAGCAAACCAAATACTCAAAAGAGCTGGCAAATCGGGCTGAGCGTTTTTATAACAAGCTCAATGGTTTTTTATTAAGTATGGAAGGCGTAGGTAAGCAGCTTGATAAAGCGAAAGAAAGTTACGACAAAGCGTTCTCGCAATTATACCGCGGTAAAGGTAATTTAATTAAACAAGCATCAGAGTTTAAAGAGCTTGGTGTATCGGTACAAAAAGAGTTACCTAGTGAGAGCGTTGAACGTGCGCAGCTAGAGCTTGATTAGATTTATTAAGTGTTTTCAATTAAGTATGTTAAATAATGTACGTTAGAAACCAGAGGTGTTTATGAATAATAAGATTATAGGTATTGTTTTAATCGTTATAGGTATCGCTTTAATTATGTGGGGATATGACGTGTATGATGCGGCGGCTTCGCAGTTAAGCCGCGCATTTAGTGGTGATACACCAATAGAAGCATGGGCGGGTATTATTGGCGGTGCCATCTGTGTGTTAATTGGCATTAAAAAGCTTAAGTAACATAAATAAAATACAGCTTACTGGGGCTTGTTGACCTCTCAGGATAAAATTTGTTCAATCTAGGGGCTATTTAATCGCGGCGCGAGGTTTGTAATTTAGTGGGCTCGATAACTGCTCCAGCGTTATTCTAATGGCTTACATCCATGTAATAATAAGTAAAAACCGAGCAACAAAGAGTAAATTGCCCCTAGGCAGAACCCTTAGGGCAGCGCATGTTTGGCATTTATACTACGTTATCGTCTGTTTATGGGGAATAACCACACTACATAGACTCTGCCTTGCCTAAATACCAAACAGTCTGCTGCAAATTTAACCTCAAAAGATAAACTGGCCCTGAATAAGCTGTATTAGTTTATTTGTAATCAATTACTTCTAGTAATTCATTTAGTTTACTTTCTGGCAGGCATTCGCCTTTGTCCCAATAAGAGTTTAGTAACGCAGTTAAATTGCCAATACGCTGTGACTTTTTCTGCATTTGCTCAATCAAAATGTCAGCTTCTTTTTGTTTTTTTTCTAAACGCTCGATTATTATTGTGTGGTTTAGCTCGCCGTTTTCGTTACGTAATAAAGGTATTTCGTTGAGTGAAAAACCCAAGCTTTGTGAAAATTTAATTAATTGCAGTTTTTCTAAGTTTTGTT
Source organism: Pseudoalteromonas sp. S8-8 (assembly GCF_000497875.1). Taxonomy (NCBI): domain Bacteria; kingdom Pseudomonadati; phylum Pseudomonadota; class Gammaproteobacteria; order Alteromonadales; family Pseudoalteromonadaceae; genus Pseudoalteromonas; species Pseudoalteromonas sp. S8-8. The sequence continues at coordinate 60,383 of NZ_AUTR01000063.1, read as the reverse complement.
GGGTGTACAGCCTATAACCATTAGCACTGCGAGTGGTTGGTGTTAATAACCCTTTGCTTTCGTAAAAACGAATAGTGCTGGCAGGTATGTTGGTAAGTTTTGCAAGTTCGCCTATTTTCATAACTAATAATAACTCCACTTTACATAAACTTAGTAGGTTGACCTTCAAGCTAACTTTAAGGTTATAGTTGTTTTAATGTCAATTTAATTAGCCAATAATTATGCGCAACCCTGTGTTTACCTCCTTTACCTTGCCAAGTGGTTTAGTATTAAAAAATCGTATTGCCAAAGCCGCTATGGAAGAAAACCTAGCACAAGAGGACCAAACGCCCTCCCAAGCACTTAAAAATGTTTATAGCGCATGGGCTAAAGGCGGTACAGGGCTAATTATTACTGGCAATGTAATGGTTGATCATTTAGCGATGACAGGCCCTGGTGGCCTTGTGCTTGAGCAAAGTACCGATATTACTGCCTTTGCAGAGCTTGCTCGTTTATCAAAGCAAAATAATTGCAAAGTGGTGATGCAAATTAATCACCCTGGTAGGCAAGTATTTAAAAAAATGGGTGGAAAGGCTCTATCAGCATCAAGTGTTGCACTTAATATGGGTAAGCACTCGCACTTATTTGGCGTACCAAAGGCAATGACGCAAACCGACATTGACGATGTTATTACCCGCTTTACACAAACTGCACTACAAGCCGAAAAAGCCGGTTTTAATGGCGTACAAATACATGCAGCGCATGGCTATTTACTTGCCCAGTTTTTATCGCCACTTACCAATAAGCGCGATGATAAATGGGGTGGCAACCTACAAAATAGATCGCGTTTATTACTTGAAATAACCCGCAGTATTAAAGCAGCTTGCTCCCCCACCCTTTCGGTTTCGGTAAAGTTAAACTCTGCAGATTTTCAACGTGGTGGGTTTGAACCCATTGACGCGCAAGTTGTAGTGGATTTATTGAATGAACTCAATGTTGATTTTGTAGAGCTATCGGGTGGTAGTTACGAAGCCCCTGCCATGCAAGGTAAAACAGGGGACGAACGCACACTTGCCCGCGAAGCATACTTTTTAGAGTTTGCAAAAGCGATTAGCCACCGCTCATCAATCCCAATAATGACCACCGGCGGCATTAGTCGCTTATCTATTGCCAACAACGTGATTGAAAGTGGAGTGGCCCTCGTGGGTATTGCCACTGCGCTTGCATACCAACCAAATTTACCAAACAAATGGCAAAATGAGCCACTGCAACTAGCCGTATTACCCTGTGTTACTTGGCAAGATAAAACCCTTGCAGGGCTTGCCACTATGGCACTGGTAAAAAGGCAAATACGCCGTTTAGGCCAAGGCAAACCTGTGAAAACAAACGCTTCACCAATATTTACTTTAATTAGCGACCAGCTACGTTCGGTTAAATTAACTAAGCGTTACCGCAATCGCTTTGCTAGAGAGATTAACTAAGCTTTGGTATTCACTCTTTTTATGTATTTCGGTTTTGTCTACTAATTTGTACACATCTAATAAATGTAACCATTTTATGTTGTGTAAATGAGTATTAAGGCGTGCACCAATTTGGAAGTTTGCCTTTTTATCAAGCTATTAAAGTGCACTATTTTGTGCATATTAAAGTACTGTACGAGTAAAGAAAATAATCATTCTAAAATGTTAATTAAAGTGCGCGTTCAGCGTTTGTTAATTTAACCATCTTATTGAAATTATTGATATTTATTGCTTTCCTCTCGCTTGAGTTTGGTTGGTATTTATACTAGTTTATAGCGTAGATATTTAACCTTACTCAAGGAGAATAGTTACATGGTATCTCGCAGAAATTTTATTAAAGCAGGCGCTGCTTTAAGTTTAGGCTCTATTTTTAGTGCTTCAGCTTTGGCTGAACAATTAAAAGTAAAAATGTCTAACGGCAGTGTTATGCAAACTAAAGGATCAATAGATAAAAGCGCTGCTCTGCCCACAAACGATGTTACTAACGCTAAGCATTATCGGCCTGAATCCAGAATGGGCTTAGGCGGTCTTGCCGCTGGGAATGGCTTTAATACTATATCAAGCGATGCAGAAATTTTAACAATGCTAAATGCAGCATGGGATTCTGGTATTCGTCATTTTGATACGTCACCTTTTTACGGCTTGAGTCTAAGTGAAAGGCGCTTCGGTGATTTACTTCGAAACAAAAAGCGTGAAGATTATGTTTTATCCTCAAAAGTAGGTCGCCTTCTTACCCCTTCAGCAGAGCCTCTAGAAAATAGTTGGCATTGGGCTGATCACTCACCTTTTCATTATAAATATGATTACTCTGCATCAGGTACGCGTCGTTCAATAGAAGACACGTTGCATCGTATTGGAGTAGCTTCACTCGATATTGTTTATATTCACGATTTATCACCGCAAAATAGTGATATGGGAGATGATTGGCTTAAGTATTTTGATCAGGCTGCAAAAGGGGCTATTCCTGAGTTAACTAAAATGCGTGATGAAGGAATAATTAAAGGCTGGGGTTTTGGAGTAAATACACCTCATGCTATTTATAAAGCGCTTGATATGTCAGACCCTGATATTTGCTTACTAGCGCTGCAATATTCAATTTTAGATCATAAGCAGGCACTTGATAAAACCTTTCCTATGCTTGATAAACGAGGTGTTTCAGCAGTCATTGGTGCTCCGCTTAATGGTGGTTTTTTAGCCGGTCGTAACCGCTTTAATTATTCACCTAAAATTCCTGGGCCTATGCAGCAAAAGTTTAATGCAATAAGCGACATTGCATCTAAACATGGGATTGATATTAAAACAGCTGCACTGCAATTCGCAGAGGCGCCTTCAACGGTATCCTCAATTATTCCTGGCGCACGCACGGCAGATCAGATTAAAGCTAATGTAGCCTCGATGAAAGTTACCATACCAAGCGAATTTTGGAGTGAATTGAAATCTAAACAGCTTATTGCTGAAAACGCGCCCATACCTGCATAACAAAATAGGTGTGCCATTTGCTTGGCACACCTCGTTATAGCTAATGAGGTTGATTTTCAAGCAACGCTTAGTAGTAAGTATATTGATTGTTGGGCATTTGTATAAGCGCAGCTTGCTGGCGTTTAAAACGTAGTTTTTAAAATTAGTTTTTAGGTAGTTAGAAGCATTATTACGTGCCTATTACATATTACGCGTATCGGTATCATGCTGCGCTTCATCCTAGTGGTGAGAGCGTGTGGAACATATTGAAAGGGCTAAATATATAAAGCAAAAAGTTACTGTAAACCCCCATTACAGTTAGCCGGTAAATAGTACAAATAGTAAATTAGCACTACTTAGTCAATTGAGCAGTGCTAAAAAAGCCACATTTACCGTTATTTATTGCCATTGCGCTTTTGCCAAAACGATCTCAATACTCCACAACGTTGCTTTTATAAACTTAAAAATATCAAGCACATTGCGATTTATTAACCCATCTTTTGTAAGGTTGGTACTTATCGTACAACACATTAAAAATATACGTGTATATGAGTATAAAAACTAAAAAGCCAGCTTCTAGTGCTGTAGCGGCTAGCCATGTAATATTTAAATACCAAGCAAGTATTGGCAGCGTTATTACTAACATACCCAGCTCAAAGCCACATGCATGCGTAATGCGGGTTACTAAACCTCGCTCGATTCGGTTATGCCCAACTATTTTATCAAACACTATGTTGTAAATGTAATTCCAAAGCATGGCGAAGATTGATAAACCAATACCTACTATTGCCATTTTTCCTGTTGCAAACCCACCAAAATAAACTGATGCAGGTACAATAAAAGATAATGCTATCATCTCAAATATTAGCGCCTGAAAAATACGTTCTGCTGTGTTCATATATAAATAACTTCTTAAGTTGATGACGATGGCTGTATTTTCATTCATTATAAAGATATGTGTTAGTTACTTAGTATCGGGAAAAGCGATATGTTTAGTATTGAACAGCTTCAAGCATTTGTGGCTACCGTTGAAGCTGGATCGTTTTCAGCTGCTGCGCGCGGTTTAAGTAAAGCGCAGTCGGTAATAAGCCAGCATATTATTAATTTAGAAATAGACTGTAATGCGACATTATTTGAGCGCACAGGGCGCTATCCACAATTAACCGAAGCCGGTAAACAGTTACTACCCCAGGCTAAGGCCGTGCTCAATCAACACCAGCGATTAACAAACTCTGCATTAGCACTAAACGAAAAAACACCAACCGAAATCACTATCGCACTTGACGAAGGGATCCCGTTTAAAACTATCGCGAGTATTATTAGCAAGCTGCAAAGTAAGTATCCTTACGTATCGCTTGAGTTTTTAAGTGCATCCAGCCATGACATAATTGACATGCTAAACAGCGAAAAGCCTATAACGGGTATTATTTTTAGTGAATTAAATATACCGAGTTACTTAGACTATGAATGTATTGGATCGGTAAAATTTGATTTATATGTTGCTAAGTCGCACCCTTTAGCGGGGATCAGATGTGAAAATATGGATGGCCTTCGGCTATATCGACAACTTCTTCTTCGTTCGCGCAATACACAAACAAGCAGCTTTCAGCTAAAAATTAGCCCAGAGATTTGGTATGCCGATAATTACTTTGTATTACTCGAGCTAGCAATACAAGGTAACGGGTGGTGCTTATTACCAAACCATGTAGCTCTAGATGCAGTACAAAGTGGTGAGCTGGTTAAACTTCCTCTTGAGTTTGAAGAAATGGGTTGGTTGGCTAATGTTGATGTATTACAGCATCAGCAACACAGTAATCAAGAGGTGTTTAAAGTACTAAGAAATTTACTACGGAATTTTTTAAAAATTTAGCTTTTTATATAATGCCTGTTAGGCGGTTTACTTTTTATTACGCTAAATCCCAGTAAGGTGTATCGCCATAAAAGTCACTTGCAAAATCAACAAAAGCACGTACTTTACTCGGTAAAAACTGCCTATTAGCGTACACCATATACAGTCCCATTGGGTCGGGTTCGTAGTCTTGTAAAATGCGCACTACTTTACTTTGAGCCAGTGCTTCGCCTGCAATAAATGTGGGCTGCATAGCAATACCACCTCCCGCAATGGCTGTATTTAGTAGCAAATCACCATTGTTAGCCACAAAGTTACTTTCAAGCTTTAGCTCGCTTTTTAACTCATTAACTCCAAATAATCGTTTTGTGGGCTCGCTGTGGGAATAGCGTAAATAATTATGTGATTGTAAATCTAGCAGTGTTTGTGGCGTGCCATGGCGTTCTAAATAGTCGGGTGACGCAAACACCGCTAAACGTATAGGGGCAATTTTTTTAGCTATCAACGTTGAGTTTTTTAATACGCCAATGCGCAGAGCAATATCAATACCCTGCTCTACTATATCTACATATTGGTCGGTGAGCCGTAAATCTAACTTTAAATTTGGATACTGCTTTTGAAAATCAACCAACAAGCCTGCTAAATGCTTTGTACCAAACGACATAGGTGCACTAATACTAAGCACACCCGATACACTTTCGCTTAAGTTGTTTAGTGAGTTTTCCATGTCTTCAATATCAATAATCACCTGCTGACAACGCTGATAATACTGATTTCCAGCCTCTGTAACACTTACTTTTCGCGTTGTACGGTGTAATAAACGCGTGCGTAGATTATCTTCCAGCGCAGAAATATATTTGCTGACTAACTGCGGCGAAATATCGAGTTTATCGGCCGCTTTTGAAAACGATCCTTCTTGCACAACGGCTAAAAAGGTCTTCATGGTGGTGAGCTTATCCATTTTTTAACAATGCTTTGTTGATAATGTATAAATAAGTATCATATTTATCGTCAAAATAGAAACTTATATAGTGTTTATAACGCATCTACTTGTTTAAGGTTTTAGTATGACTCAGCCTGCTTTATTTATATCTCACGGCTCGCCAATGATGGCTGTTCAGCAATCGGCTACGTCAGATTTTCTTGCATCATTAGGTCAAACGCTTAGTAAGCCTCGTGCTATTGTGGTGTTTTCTGCCCACTTTGATGAAGCGCACGATATAGTTATTACATCCGGAGATGCGCCGCATACTATTCACGACTTTTATAACTTTCCCAAGCCCCTGTATGAAATTCAATACCCAGCACCAGGGGACCCTAAGCTTGCTAATACTATTAGTGAGTACTTTTACAAAGCGGGTATTAAAACGGTGAAAAGTGCAGATCAAGGGTGGGATCATGGTGTGTGGATCCCGCTGCGCTTAATGTACCCAGCAGCTAATACTCCCATTGTTCAGGTGTCTATTAACACGCGTTTAGGCGCTCAGGCGATGTATAAATACGGACAGTTACTTGCACCACTGCGCAGCGATAACGTATTAATTATTGGCTCAGGCGGTATTAGTCACAATCTACGTGAAATATTTAAAAGCCCTGCTACACCTAATCGTGTTCAAATGGTTAATGAGTTTACTTATTGGGTTGAGCAAAAATTAATAGCGCAAAACACCCAGGCGTTACTTAGCTATTTAAATGAAGCACCCCATGCTTTATTTAATCACCCTACCCAGGAGCACTTTTTACCTCTTTTTGCAGCGCTTGGAAGTAGTGACGGTAAAGCCGAAAAAATACATGAAGATATAGAAATGGATATTTTAGCACTCGATGCTTATAAATTTTATTAATTTGAGCGTTCGTTCAAATTAAGTTAAGCTGTAAGCAAGTACTCTAAGACCAACTTAATTTATTTTATTGCGGAGCAAACATGGCAACTACACTTGCATTTGACGTATACGGTACGCTAATAAACACTCACGGCGTACTGTCTTTACTCGACGACATGATTGGCGATAACGCCCAAGCATTTTCAAATACATGGCGCGAAAAGCAATTAGAGTATTCATTTAGACGTGGATTAATGCAAAATTATATTCCTTTCTCGCTATGTACAAAACACGCACTCGATTACGCCTGCTTAGCGCACAAAACCGAGCTAAGTGAAGATCAAAAGGGGCAACTGCTAGAGCTTTATAAAACGCTTCCTGCGTTCGATGATGTAAAAGCAGGCCTTGAGCAATTAAAAGCGAAGGATTACCGTTTGTTTGCATTTTCAAACGGAGCTGCCGACGCAGTTCATACCTTATTAGAAACCGCTGGCATTAGTGAGCTTTTTGAAGGGGTAGTAAGTGCCGACGACGTTAAAACCTTTAAACCAAACCCAGGGGTTTATAGCCACTTTTTACGCGAAACCAATTCAACAGGCGCAAACACGTGGCTTGTATCAAGTAACCCGTTTGATGTAACCGGTGCCATATCGCATGGTATGCGCGCAGCGTGGATTCAACGATCTAAAGATTCAATTTTCGATCCGTGGGAAATACAGCCAAATACTATTGCAACCGATTTACTCGATTTAAAAGCAAAATTAGAAAGCGTTAACTAATTTTCTATTCCCCCTTTTGCTTATGGTATTAAGTGCCGTGGGTGTAAAGGGGGTTTACGTTTTAACTATTTACTCCCGCCTTTATTAGCTCAATTACTGTATTCATACGTTTTGCCAACGGCCTATTTCGATGATGGCACACATAAATAGATTCACTAACCGGACATTCTAAATGATGCGTTTTAATAAGCGCGGGCTTATTGAATGCGCCAACAGCATGAGCAGGTAATACCGTAAAACCCAGTCCTAAGCTTACAGGTTCTAGTATTAAACTAATTTGGTTAGAAAATCCCGTACGTCTTATTTGGTCAATATGCTCAAACTCACTGTAGTTTTCGCTTAGTAGTAGCTGCGCATGATGGCTTGCATCGGGATGAGCAATAAACCCTAGCTCACACAGGGTTTGCCAATTAGGCATGTTTATACCTGCAGGCGTTACAAGTAGTAGTGGCTCTTGGCTTATTTTATGGCTGGTTAGTTCGCTAAATGTTGGAGCTTGAGTTAAAAACCCGATGTCGGCACTGTGGTTTGCTACAGCTTGTTCAACACTTACATTGGGCGCAAAGCGGTAATCAATAATCAGCTCTTTATGCTCAGATTGCAGTGCTAATAATTGATTATAAAACTTTAAACCACAACTGCCCGGAGATTGAATCTTTACCGCTCCGCTGTACGGCGAATCATCTTTTAATTGTTGTTCTAAAAACTGCCAATCTTTAAGAAGTAGGCTGCCCTGCTGATACAAGTTTTGGCCCTGAGGAGTAAGAGAAAACTGCTTACCATGGCGCTCAAGTAAAGCGCAGTTAACTTGTTGCTCTAGCTTTTTAATGTGCTGGCTTACACCAGATTGGGTCATATAAAGGCGCTCAGCTGTTTGGGTAAAATGATTTACCTCAACCAAAGTACAAAACGTATTTAACCATGTTGGATTTATCATTACAAAACGTACTCAAAATGATGATTAATGATAATTTTACTTAATGTTGGTCGATTCGTAAACTAACTCCATCAACTAGTCACAAGTTAAAGAGGAAGCATTATGAGTCATACATATCCACGTAGTTTTTCGCACATTGGTATTTCGGTTCCCGACGTTGAAAAAGCAGTCGAGTTTTACACTAAGGTTATGGGTTGGTACACCATAATGGAACCCACTTTAATTACCGAAGACAAAAGCCCAATTGGCGAAATGTGTACAGAAGTATTTGGCGAAAAGTGGGAAAAATTCAAAATAGCGCACCTATCTACAGGGGATCGTATTGGTGTCGAAATTTTCGAATTTAAAAACCAAGAAAACCCAAAAGACAATTTTGAATATTGGAAAACAGGCATCTTCCATTTTTGTGTTCAAGACCCTGATGTAGAAGGTTTAGCTGAGCGTATTGTAGAAGCTGGCGGTAAAAAACGTATGCAAGCCCCTCGTTATTACTACCCGGGTGAAAAGCCGTACCGCATGATCTACATGGAAGACCCGTTTGGTAACATCCTTGAGATTTACAGCCACAGCTACGAGCTTATTTACAGCGCAGGCGCTTACTAGGTAGCACTTAGCTAAAAACAAAGACCGCAGTATTTATTACTGCGGCCTTTTTGTTTCAGTTATAGAGTTTTTAAATACACTTCACCGTCTTCTTATTCTCTATAACTTGTTTTTGCTTAGCTTGTGCAGCATGTTTTGCCCTGAGTTGAAAATATTATCAACCTCCAGAAAAGCACTACCAATCGAACTGTGTCCTAGTGAATTTATGAACGACATAATGTATTTGTCAGGAACTTTTGCTCTTATCCATAAACAGGCTACATGTCAGTACCGCTGAGATTAAAAAACAAAACATTACGCTTAATGTAAATAATATAAAGTTTTCATTTTTTGATATAGCTACTCTTCTGAAGAGTATTTCGCCGCTATTAAGTGCATCTACTCCTACATAGATCATTAACGGAATTGCAAAAAATGCATTGCTGAGCTTAATAAGTAAGTTCTTTGATGAAAGACTTACTAATTGAGAAGCATCATGCTCTTCCTCGTCTCTATTTAATAGTTCGGCTTTTAATAGCTCAAAGCGTTCAGGGTACAAAGCCCTATCAATAGACGTGATAGCTTCTTGCAATTCAGTAATAGAATATTCTGAATAATTTGGTTCCATCTATTAAACCTTCTCCAGTGCCTAGCGCCTGTGTAAGCGTTAGTCTTTGATACTTATTAGAAAAATGATTTTAAAGTGTAGCCACATTGAACTAACTCTTTTGCTACTTGGTTTTTCCATGCACCAGGATCATCAATAGTGACATATAAAACACCACTTATATCATTTGGAGTTTCAAGAGCCCCTTTAACTAAAGGGCAGACATTTTCTCGACCAAGCTTCGCAATAAGGTAACCATGTTCAAACACTACATTTTGTCGTGCTCTATTTTTTGGAGGGTTTGGCTCTGTTATAGCTCTCCCTAAATCACATGGAGTATATAAAACAAGAGCAAAATCAGCATCATTTGAATAATGTTCAATTTTTTCGATAATTGTCATTCCTGCGTTAGCTTGCTCATGCAGGATAATAGCTTCTAAACCAAGTTGCTCGACAAAGCGACTTACTTCTTGTTTTACTTCGTTGTTATGTCCATGAACAATAAACACTTTCCGTTTGTTACGAGGAACTTCTTTAGCTGGAGGCACTGGTGTATTTGTAGTAGTTGGCATTACTCCCTGAGTTGGTTCCCCGAACTCCAATTGATCTAATATTTGTGTGAACTCACCAGATAAATACGTACGTCTTTCGACGTAACTACTAAATTTTGGCTGAATAAACCCCCAAAATGAATCTAAATTACGGTGCTGTCGTAACCACTGAGGAAGCATTGGTGCAAGATTAGAATTACTCAGCAATTCAGAGCGTAATGCTTCAAATTCACCTGAGTCAGATGCAAGTCCAGTTGCTCTTGCAGTGAGCAAATTCAAAAGGTAGCTAACCTTATCGAAATCCGTTTCTAAAAATTCAATACTCAATTAGATCTCCTATAATTCAATCTAGAACTTAAAAGCACAACAATTTTGCGTATATTCCTGCGGTTGTCACGCTCATTTTCTACTTTACACAGTTTTAACAAATTACCTAAGATATTGCTATCAAAAGCTATTTAATATCTACAAGCAAAGTTAAGGCATACAAATGCGCATTTCGCTCATTTCCTTGATTATGTAAGTAAGCAGCAGTTTGGCTGGCTTAATAGGTATTACAAGTATATGATATTGATAATTATTTGCATTAAAGGATTTTGAAGGTGTGTATGAAAAAGTCTATGTTAACTCTGGCGTTAGTTACGGGTTTGAGTGGTTGTAGCACAACAACTGTGCCGCCTGATAAAAGCTCATCGCTTTATTACACTGCGCTTTATAATGCACAAGCAAAGCCTGTTAGCTCTGTATTATTAGAGCCCAAGCTATTAAATGCCGATGTGGTTTTAGTAGGTGAATGGCATACGCACCCGGGTGTGCATTTATTTCAGGCTGAGTTATTTGAGCAATTAAGCAAAAGTAATAAACGCACTGCCCTTTCGCTTGAACAATTTAGCCGCGCGGTTCAGCCTATTTTAAACCAGTATGTTAAAGGTGAAATTGGTGAGCAATACTTAATTGATAACACCCAAGCGTGGCCAAATTACAAAAGTGATTACCGTGCGCTGGTAGAGCTGGCAAAAACGAACAATAGCGATGTAATAGCTGCAAATGCCCCTAAAAATATAGTCACCTGTATTGGCAGGCAAGGCATAAGTTATGTAAATAAACTTGATGAAACACATCAGAGCTATATTGCAGCCGCTATTGATACGTCCCCCAGTGATTATAAACAACGTTTTGTGCAATCAATGCACCATGGCACACCAACTCAAAACGAAAACTATTATGCTGCGCAAGTTACCTGGGATGAAACCATGGGGGAGTCTATCGTTAACTATTTAAATAATCATAAAGATGCGCAGGTAATGCATATAGCGGGCGATTTTCATGTGAAAAATGGCGAAGGTATAGCGCGCGTTATTAAGCGTTTAGCGCCAGAGCTAAATGTTGTGTGGATATCGCCGGTTACAAGTGTGCAAGCTAACCAAACAGGATATCAGTTGCAAGTTAACCCTTTGCCACCCCGTTATGTACAAAAAGAACATCAGCAAGCCGCTTTTAAAGCGTTAGCCAAACGAGGCGAGCAAACAGCTTGCTTATAAAATAACGACATAGTTAGTGAATCTCTTAACCAGGGCTCAGGTTAACTATGTCGTCATGTATTTAGTTTAGTTATTTCGGGCTTGGTTGGTTAGCTCAACCAGCGCTTTACGAACCTCTAACGGGCTGTTGCACTGGGTTTTAAAGTTAATAAAGTAATTACGCTTTTGGCTTTGTATATAAAAACCAGTGGGTAATAAGCCGCTCATTATTGGGGTGTTATCAGCTACGCTGTAGTGCTGCATTAATATGAGCGACATAGCATCTTTATGGTCGTCGTTCATATGACTTATCATGCTTTGCTGTTGGCTTTCGTCCCAGTTTTTTGCCTCATCCTGCCATTCGTTTTGCTCAAGCCAAAATATTTTGCCAAAGCCACCAATGTAACGCACACGAATTACGTCTAATTGCCATAATTGAAAGTCGTGCGCATTGCGATAGCTAGCGGCTTCGGGGTATAGGGCAATATAGTTATTAAGTAAAGTGTGTGCTTGCTCACTTGGCACAACAGAGCCATCGCCTACAAGCGTTACTCGCCCGTGCTCGTTTTGATCGCCGTAGTCGGCGGCGTCAAATACGGTAAGGCTCATACGTGAGTCGTGCTTTAGATTTTTAGTGTGCTGGGCTATATCGCTAATAAAAAAGTGAACACGGCCTTGTTCGTCGCACATATAGGGGGTTACTGAGCCAAACGGGTAGCCGCGTAAATTATTAGAAATAGTCGACATGACACCGGCATTGGTTTTGTAAACCAAGGTGCGTGCATCGTTTAATGCTTGCTCTCTCATAAAAACTCCTGACGTTGAGAAAAAACCATGGGTGCATCGTTATAAGGATGAGGATTTACGTGCAGTTTCATGGCGTACATTTGTTGTAAGTTTGGTTCTGTTAATACGGTGTTTATAGGCCCACTTTGCAACACTTTTTTGTTGTGCAGTAAAATAGCGTCGGTTGCATAAAGGCTGGCTAAATTTAGATCGTGTATTGCAATAATGGCGCTGTTGCCCTGCTCTACAAAGGTTTTAACGCAGCTGAGCAAAGCATGTTGGTGGCGCATATCAAGTGCTGATGTAGGCTCGTCGAGCAGCATTAGTTTTGGCTCAGCCGATTGTGTAAAGGCATCGAGCTGGGCTAAAGTACGCGCCATATGAACACGTTGTTGCTCTCCGCCCGAAAGGGCACTTACGCGGCGAGTTAAATACTGGTTTAAATCCATAATAGCGGCATATTTATGTACTTTTTCGCTTTGCATTTTTAATGACTCTACATACGGATAGCGACCCATTGCAATAAGCTCAAATACATTAAAATCAAACCCTACGTGGTTAGCTTGCATCATGACTGCGCGCTGTGTTGCAAGGCGTTTTTTAGCGTGAGAGGCCAGCGGCTTAGCATTAAAAAGTACACTGCCTGTAAAGGAGTGCATACCTGCTAAGGTATGCAGCAAGGTAGATTTACCTGCGCCATTTTCACCAAGTAGTGCTACAAGTTGCCCTTGTTTAACGCTGCCATTAATAGCGTTTAAAACGCTGTGATTATCAAAGCCAACGCTTAGGTTGTTAAACGTGATCATGACCAACCTCGCTTATTTTTCACTATTAAATAAATAAACAATGGCGCACCCAATAGCGCGGTAATAATGCCAATGGGTAGCTCTGATGGCATGATCACAATGCGTGCTAGCCAGTCAGAAAGTAGCAATACCACTACGCCAATTAGCATACAAAGCGGCAGCATATTACGTAAATGCGGCCCCACCATTAAGCGGGCAATATGCGGGACTACCAAGCCAACAAACCCTATTAAACCGGTAAGCGCTACAACCGCACCTACCCCTAATGCAACGAGTATAATGACATATAATTTAAGCTTATTGGTGTCTACTCCTAGGTACTGAGCTTGTGACTCGCCAATAAGGAGTAAGTTCATGGGATTTTTTAACCGCCACAGGCCAATTAGGCTGATAAACAGTAACGGCGCAGCTTGAATAATCGTGCTCCAGCTTGCTCCGCCTAATGAGCCCATGGTCCAATAATTTATTAATCGTAGCGCGCTATCGTCGGCAAAAAAACTCAGTAGCCCAATAACAGCGAATGCTAACGCGTTAATAGCGACTCCTACCAATATAAGTGTGGTGATATTAATTTGCCCCTGCTGCTTGGCAATAAAATATACCAGCGAGGTAACGCCAAGCGCCCCTAAAAACGACGCATAAGGTAAATACAACTGAGCGTTAAAATTAAACTGCGCGCTAAGTGCAATAAACGCCACTGCAACCATTGCCGCACCTGCACTAATGCCAATAATAGATGGGTCTGCCAGCGGGTTACGGCAAAGCGCTTGGGTTGCCGCCCCTGTTTGGGCAAGTACCAACCCTACTAATACAGCAAGCACAAAACGCGGCAAACGTATTTGCATTACTACATTAATTTGCAGCGCATCAAACTGATTAAAGTACTTGGGTGCAAGCCAGGCAATAGCTAAACGCCAATCCCATCCTGCAGGGCCATACCCAATGCTTAGTAGCGCCAAAGCAAAAATACAAACAGAGGCTAATAGCATCCATTTATGAGTTTGGCTAAGTGTTATAGGCACAAAGCGGCTCAATGTTAGGGTGTTCATAAGCGGGTTTTATACTCGTTAAGCTCATTAATTGCTGTGGCAATACGTGGCGACATGCCAAGCGAAAGCAGGCTATCCATTACAAGTAAGTTACAGCTTTGCGCAGCTTTTAATAAGCGTAGGTTCGGTTGCTTACAAAAAGCCTGCTTGCCGCCAATGCTTTGTACAACATGCTTTGGCGCAACTAAAAAGTCAGGCTGATTTACAGCAAGTACTTCGGTATTAATTACTTTAAAGCCTGAATGTGTAGCGCCTATATTAGTAATGCCCGCATAGCTAAATAATAAATTAGGGACGGTTTCTTGCCCTGCGGCAACAAGCCCGCGCTCATTAGCTGAGAGTAAAAATAGTGCACTGTGCGTTTGTTGTTTTGCTTTTTCAGGTAATGAGTCTGTAATGTGCGTAATAAGCGATTGCGCTTTTTGCTTGGCGTTTAAATCGGTACCAAGGCGTTTAATTAGCTCAAGTAGCTCATTAACTGAGGTGGGTTTTTTATAATGAATTAGTTTAATCCCAGTTGCCTCAATTTGTTTAAGTGCTTGGCTTCGCCCTGCGCCTTCAAGCGCTAACAAGGTGGTTGGGCGCATTGAAAGTACGCCTTCTGCCGCTAAATCGCGGTAATAACCCACTTGTGGTAATTGCGTAGCTTGCTGCGGGTACATACTAGATTGATCAACCGCTACAAGGGTACTTTGTTTGCCCAGCGCATAAATTATTTCTGTAAGGGTACCGCCAGCACTAATAACGCGCTCCTGTGCAAGTACAGGTTGAGTGACTAAAGCAAACAATATAAATAGGTATTTCATTACAAACTCCGGCTTTTATTTTTCGGCTATTATAACCAGTTAAATCTAAATGAAAATGATTATCATAATTAATTGATCTTAATTTGACTTAGTTGTAACATCCTCGCCATAAATAATAACTATTATCATTTGGAGTTAAAGTGAACCCCTCTACATTTAAATTTACTGCTATAGCAACCTTATTACTCGGATCGGACACTGCATTTGCCGAAAACATAATTGACGATCATATTGTTGTGAGTGGCTCGCGCTTTGAACAAAAGCTTAAAGATGTAACAGGCTCAGTAACGGTTATTACCGAGCAAGATATAGAGCGCCAGCTAGCTGTAGATTTACAAACCATGTTTAAATACGATTCAAGCATTGCAACCACAGGCAGTGGTGCAGGCGCGCAAACACTTACTGTACGTGGTGTTGGTGGTAACCGTGTTGTATTTATAAAAGATGGCCGACGCACCAACGATGGTTATGCAGGCGGAGGGGGCTATTTAGTTGGCCGCAATTACTTTGATGTAGCAGGCGTAAAACAAGTAGAAGTAGCCAAAGGTGCTGCATCGTCTTTATATGGCTCTGACGCACTCGGTGGCATTGTGGTTATAACCACGAAAGATCCAAGCGATTATCTAAAAGATAACAGCAGCTATGTAAAAATGGCACTGGGGTATCAAGGTCAAAGTAACCAAATTGCTGCTGATATTACCGGTGCAAAAGACTTAGGCGACTTTGCAGTAAGCGCAGTTTATAGCCATCGCGACAGCGAAGAAGTACAAAACTACGACGAAAACTTACCCGGTTATGATGCAAAGTCGGACGCTTTATTAGTTAAATTTGAACAACAGCTTGATGAAAAACGCACACTTAAATACACCCTTGATTATTTTAATCAAACGACTGAGCAAGTAATAACCCCCGCGGTTCAAGAAACCGAGGAAGACGACACTAGTTGGTCACTGGCGCTAGATTACCATTCAGAGGTAGCTACAGCTGCGTTTGATAAATGGTACGGGCAAGTGTCTTATAGTAGTTACGAGCAACAAAGTGATGCAATAAGTGCAGCAAGCACCTACACCGATTATAACGACTATCGCTTTGAGCAAAATATTTTAGGTTTAAAAGCGGTATTTAATAAAGGATTTAACGCAGAGAGTGCCGATCACGAAGTGGTATACGGGATTGATATCGATTTATACGACACCACTCGGCCACGTTTAAAAACGCGTGCTTTAGCTGATGGCACCGTTGATTTTACAGACCAAAAACAAAAAGCGTTTCCGGGTGCTGATACCTCTTTAATTGGCGCTTATGTGCAAGACAGTATTTCGTTTAAAAACAGCGCATGGTCGGTTATTGCAGGCGTGCGATATGATTACTACACCCTAGAAGCTAAAAGTGATGAGCTATATGCCGATGCGCAGCTTGATGATATTACCGAATCTGCTTTTTCGCCTAAGCTAGGTGTTATATATCAAGTGGATGATAACTTATCGTGGTATGGGCAATACGTACGAGGCTTTAAAATACCACCACACGACCAAGCCTATCAAAGCCACGGCGTTGAACCGTTTTATCAAATACTACCAAATGCCGATTTAGACCCAGAAAGCAGCGACTCATTTGAGCTTGGGCTTAGGTACGCAAGCAGCGATATTAGCGTAAATTTAAGTGCTTTTTATGCAGCATTCGATGACTTTATTGAAACCGCCGTAGTAGGTGTTGAGCCAACGTACATTCCTAATGTAAACAAAACTCTGTATCAGTATCAAAATATTAGCGAAACACAAATAAGCGGTGTAGAAGCAGGGATTGCCGTGTATGTTGCTGAAAATATTCTGCTTGAGGCAAATGTGGCCTACGTTGATGGTGAAAATAAAGAAACCGATCAGCCACTTACCAGCATTAGCCCGTTAAATGGCTCAATATTGTTAAGTACAGAGCTGGGTAATATTAACTGGACCGCTGCGTTGCGTTTAGCTAAATCGCAATCGGATGTAGTACTTGATGCAAACGATGATAAAACTACGCAAGGGTATGGCTACGGCGTTGTTGATTTATACGCAAACTACGAATGGCAAGCGTGGCAGCTAAATGTAGGTGTACTTAACTTGCTCGATAAAGAATATGTACCTTTTGAGTTGATTGCAGGTCAATCGCAAAGTGCTGATTTTAGCCAATACACCCAACCTGGGCGTAACTTTTCAGCAAGGGTAAGCTATCAGTTTTAATTAGGGCTAAACAAATGGCAATAAACGCTGCATGGGTATGCAGCGTTTGCCTGCCACATATTTACCCAAGTCAAATTACTTAATGGTGAGTATATTCAGGTACACCTCTACATACTTAATGCCCATTAACACTTAATATAAACAGCACTTTTAAAGCCAAAATCGCCGTTATTTATAAATTAATTAATCGCAAAGTCTTGGGTTTCTAAATAGCTGGGGGCGTTTTTAAAATATGCCGTTAGCTTACTTGCAAGCGTTGTATTTATTGCGCTGTCGCACTCTAATTACCCGTTATACTTCCCCCTAGTAAGCGGCACTAAGCTTAACGATTACTTTGTATTTTATGAATTACCAAGCCTTGTTGCTGCGTTAGTTTTACTAATGAAAATGCATTTTTTGTGTTTTATTTGTCGTTTGCTTTTCAACATATAACGGATTTTAAAAGGTTAGTTTGGTAGTAAAACTGCTTTGGGATTAGCGTATTTACCAAATTTTGTTATTGACGATTTAGGGCTTACAAAATAACTGTAAAGGGGGTTAACAGTCACTATAGCAAAGGCATAGCAATGATTTACAAGCCATCAAAAGCAGATGGCTGGCTTAATAAACTCATGCACTCTGTGTAAAGTATTTATCAATTTAAGGTAATACAGAGTATTACTTAACAAAGCTGTGGTTAGCTAATATCGGCCACTACGCATCGGTTACGACCATCCTCTTTAGCATGGTATAGCGCCTTATCGGCACATTTATATACTTGTGCAATATCAGTACTATGCTCAGGCCAGGTTGCAATACCTATAGAAATAGTGATTGTTCCAATGGTGTTTATTTCTGTCGATTCTACTGTTTTACGTAAACGCTCTGCTATTTTATAGGCACTTTGGCTGTTTTCATTTGGTAGCACAAGAACAAATTCTTCACCGCCGATTCTTGATACTATGTCGTCTCTTCTTGATAGTTTTTTAATTATATTTGTTAGCGAAACTAAAGTTTCGTCGCCTTTACCATGTCCAAAAGTATCGTTAACACGTTTAAAAAAGTCGATATCAATTTCTAATATAGCGAATGGGGTTTGCTTTAGCATAAGCTGGTTAAGTAGGCCGTTTAAGCTTCTTCTGTTATGCGTATCTGTTAAGGGATCTGTTTGTGAGTCATGGCGTAGCACACCTATTTGTGCTTGTAATAAAGTAACCTCTCTTAACATCGCTAACTTCAGTTTTTGACTTTCAAAATACCACGACTTCACGCTTTTAAGTTTTTCTAAGCTTTTTGGATCATCGAGTGTATTTGCGTTATCGGCTAATCGCTTTAGCGGCCTTGCTATAAAGTGTGCGAATAAACCAATAAAAATAAATGTGACTAATGCCATAGGTATTGTTTGTTCAATGACTTCAATAGTTAATGTATCTAGCGAAGAGAGCGTTGATTCTAATGGTCTTTGCGCCACTATTCCCCATTTAGATAAAGTAATGGGTGCGTAGCCTGCGAGCATCGGCTTATTTAAGCTATTAATAACCGTTGAAGTGCCTATTTCGCCACCTATAACAGCGTCAATCACAGCATTGTTAGCAATAACGTTGCCGATTCTGGCAGGTTCTGGGTGATATAAAATGCGCTTATTTGAGCTAACAACATAAAGGTACGAACCACCTTTGTAGTAATGTTGTTCTAAAAGCTCATTTAAAATATTTTTCTCTTTTAAATAAAGAGAGCCCCCAATATAACCTAAATACTTATCTTCAGAATCAAATAGCGGGTGCGATATAAAAACAATTAAATTATCAGCTGCCGATAAATAAGGCTCACTAATTAATGGGCGTTTTTCTTTTAGTGCTTCTATTGCTCCTGGAGACTGTATTTTTTGGCCTATTAAACTTTCAAAGTGAGGCGACGTCGCTGCAACTACGCCATGTAAATTAATCACAACAGAGTTAAAGCTATCCGTTTGATGATTTAAACGAATGGCTTCATCGTTTAATAATTTGGAGTTATTTGGTGATTGCTCAATAATTTTAGCTGAGTATTCAAGCTGCTGAAGCGCAGACTTTAAAAAGTTATCAGTTGCGGAGGCTAATTTTTGTGCATAGGCTAAATTACTTTTTAGCGTATATGATGTTAACTGCTCTTTTTGAACCTGATAGGTAGAATAAAAACTCCCTACCAATGTGCTCAGTGCTGCAGAGAATGCGAGTAGCAATATAAGAAATCTTAAATTTAAAGCGGGTAGTAATTTATATAGCAAAGCTGCATTCCAAAGCACTCAAATTCAGCGCGTATTATACGAAGTTAGGTATTATACCCGTTTAAGTGTTTTTAATTAAGTTGGTTTGTTCAATTTAGCGACTATGCGTTAGGGTATGGCGTGATAAATAATATATTCCAGCATTGCCATTTTTTATCCTTTAATCAGTAAAACTCTAGCCAACTAAGTGAACGCACCGAGGTTGTTTATTAAGCTTTAAGATATAAGTTGTTGATGTCGTATAAAAAGGCAATATGACTAATAGATAAGTCAAAGTGTATGGCCATGAAAAAGTTAATATGAGGTCAGGACTAAAAACATCACACTAAGTTTATAAAAAAGGCCAGAAGCAAAAGCTACTGGCCTTTCATTAAAGCCGTCATGTGTTTAGAGACGACGGGATGTTATTTAAACTTATTTACTAACGTTTTTACGACGTCTATTAAACCATACTAATGGAGTAAGTAATAAAGCTATAAAGCCAAAACTACCACCACCGCTAGATTTTGCTTCTGTTACAGGCACTGTTGCTACCGCTTCATTTTTTACCATTACAGTACTTTGTTGAGTCACAGTTGTTACACCATCACTTACGGCAACTTCAAAAACAAGCTCTTCATCTGCAGTAATAGCTGCAGGTGTGAAGCTCAAAGTTGCTGTATCAGTACCAGTGAGCGTAGCATCACTACCGCTAACCTGAGTCCAAGCATAAGTTAGTGTTTGACCATTGCGATCTGACGCTGTTGCTGTAATTGTTCCTGTAGCAGATTCAGTGATTTCCGCTGAAGCGCTTTCGACTAAAACAAGTGGAGCTGCGTTATCACATGCTAGTGAATCACCCGCTACAAGTTCTGAAAATACAGGAGATAAAACGTTAGACATAGTTAGGTTATCAATCCACCAACCTAAATCACTTACTGCGCCATCTGATGAAATTCTAAAGCGTACCTTTACTAAGTTGCCGTTTAGAGCATCACCAAAGTTGATAGTTTCATAATTACCATACGCGCCACTATCTTGTACGTTATTACCTGTGTATGTTTCACGTTCTTGAAGCTCTTGAGAATCGTTTTCGATTAGAACAGCGTCATAGCCAACATCAAATGTGCCGCCAATTTCAGTAGCATCAACCCAGTCACCACCATTAACACTAACTTCTACAACACCACCATCCCAGTTTTCCTCGATACTATAGAAATGCCAGAATGAAATTTCAAAGTCGCCAGAGTAACCGACTTCGAATGACTTACTCTCTACTGCTACATCCGATTGGAAGCCATTATTTACAAGGCGCATTGCTTGTGTGCCTAGCCCAAAGCCACCTTGTTCAAAGAATGCAATATTACTACTATTATCCATTACTTGAGTGCCAGCAGCTAAATCACCACCAAACATTACGTTTTCTTTTAAATCTAATAGTGATGAACTTGCTACTTCCATATCATCTGAAACTACAGCTCCAACAGGCGTTTCTGATTTAAAGCCCATATTTACTTCAAACGTAAGTGTTTGATCAAGCGCTTCAACGATATCATCATCCGTTTCAATTTCAGGGAATGTGACTTCAATTTCTAGTGTTTCAGCTGTACCCGCTTCGTTCAAAGTAACTTTAATATCGTTACTAGTTATTGCTTCGTACGGTTGAACTTCACCAAAAGTAAGTAGGCCATCATTTTCAAATGTTACATCATGATCGCTTATAACTGTCAGCTGTGCTGTTGTACCACTAAGTACTTCACTACCACGGTTAGTAATTGTTACGCTAACCGTACTCGTTTCGCCTTTATCTAAAATATTGTCGTTAGTACAAAAACCAAGCTCTGTACCATTGTACATATTGTTTAAGTCAGCACTTGCAAATGCATAGCTAGAAAGCTGTGTTTTATCTGATTCAACTACACCAGTAAGGTCTTCACTGAAACGATCTGGCGATACTGCGCCAAGACCCATACCACGTTTAGCAAATGCGCCTACCATTAATTTGTAATCAGCAGGGTCTACTGCATAGGCAGCAGCTAAAATAGCATCACGTGCTTCAGTGTAGGTTGGTGCTATAGGTGTTAATTTGTAACCTGCAACTAAGTAATCTGCCATTCGAGTTTGTGCTTCATTAAAGCCATGCTCGTTAATAAGCGTTACGTAGTTTTCCCATAATACAGTTGCCCAAATTTCGCCGGCAGCATGAGGAGAAGCCACGCTTGTTGGTGAAATACCAATATCAGCACCAGCATTTTCAGTAATATGTCGGAACGATAATGCATTTACATCTGTATCAGTTGAATAAGGAAGACGACGAATACCGAAGTAGAAGTCTTCTACAAATGTGCCGCTACCATATGCTTTTTGGAACTTATCGTTACCTGTGATATTTATATCGCTTTCTTTAGCGATAAACATTAATGAGTGGAAATCGCCCCAGCCTTCGCCCATTGCGCGGCCTTGGAAGTTAATAAGGCCTGATGAATTACCGACTAAGCGGTTACTAATGTAGTGACCCCATTCATGAGCAATAATACCATTATCAAACGTACCATCTTTTAATGTTGCTTTGGTAAACATGTTTACAGTAACAACTTCACGAGCATCAATTAGGTCATACATTGCATGACCATCAGCGTAATTTAAACCCATATTTGGAATAGTTACAGTATCGTCTTCACCGCCCATTGGTGCCGGTTCTGCTGTATCTGGGTCATTATTAACAACGATAGTTGCTATTGCACCTGCATCTTGTGCATTTTTTACTTTAATTGTAAATGAGCATGAGCCACGGTCTACAATTGCAATTTTACCCGCTAGTTCAGCTGCATTTATAGCAGGCTCACAACCATCATTCACGCTTGTTGAATCTACTGTATTTCCATCATCTAAACGAACAACTTCTGCAGCCACATCACTGAATTGGTATTTACCAAAGCCAGATTCTTTTGTTGAAGCTAAAAGGCCTAAAGAGTCATGTGAAGTTACTGTAATACCAAAATCTACACCAACAACGGCATCTTTACTGTTGTACAAGTACATTTGCATACGTGGACTAGCACCATCAGCTGGCGTAGACATATTTGCGTTATTACGACCTGAGTTATCTTGAGCTTGTGCTTCAATCGGGTCACCTTCTACGCCGCCACGACCAAAGTTAGATACTTGAGCTACATTTGACGTCTCATCAAAACCATGATCATAGAAAAAATCATGTAAAAAGTTATTCATATAAAACAAGTTAACAATAGCCGCTTTACGGTTTGCGTAGCTATTTGCAACTTCATCTACTTGATAAGGGTAGTCAAATGTGAAGTCTGCTGTTGTTTCAGCGGTAAAGTCACCTTCACTAAAATCTTGAGGTGCAACCACATCTGCGTAAGCAAATACGTTATTACCTGATGTTGTCGTTGCATCATCAGCTAACCATGGGTCCATTGTGCTTAGTTTACTGTAGTAAGATAGAGATACCATTGGCGCGTCTAAAATCTCAGTCTCGTCTACTTGCCCTGGGCCATCTGCAGGAATTACGTCACCGTGCGGGCTTTCCATTGGGTAGCCATCTTGGTTAGCGTAAACACGGTAATTAAAGTCAGCTGCATGAGATTTCAAATCTTTCGCAAAATATACTTTGCTGTTATTCGAATCTACTACATAACTAAAGTAGTCACTTTCTAAAGAGCCAACTTCTGCTACTTCTACTTCAATGTAGTAAGCAGATTTAAGCTCGCCTGCAACTTCAAAAAACACTTCTTTTGCACGTGGTGTACCTAAAACAATCTTAGAGTCATCTAATGATTTAGCCTCATATTTTGCATATCCACCTTCATTACCAATTTTACGAAGTGAGACATCAATATTTGCTAATTCACTAAATGCTTTTTTTATACTTTGCTCAGAGCTTACAAAACCCGTTAATGCAGCAAGTTTATTTTTAGATGACGACGTATCAGCAAAATAACCCGAGCTTGCTACTAGGTTGTACTCTTTATCCATTAACAAGTTGTATTCGCGGTTAAAAACTTCAACACCGTTTACTTGTTGCTTGTATTTTGCACTAATAGAACCGCGTTTTTGCTCTGATAAATCAACCATAACAGCAGAAGATGCTGTTGTTTTACGATTACTAATACCTGTTAAAGTTTCAATATAAAAGTCAGCAGCATATTGATTACGGTTATCAGCTGCGATTAAAGCCATGTCAGGCTTACGCTGACCTATTGCTTGCCATAAAAATGTTGCTTTACCCATTTGTGCATCGTAGATAGATTTTTGACCCGATACAGTGGCGCGTTCGGCTAAGGTTCTCTGCTGAACAGCAGCTAAAGAAGTACCCTGAGTAACTGCATTTGTAGCACTTACATCATAAAATCGGGTTTGTTCAGCGGCCGTTAGCTCACCTGCTGCTAATGTTGATGCTACAACTATGGCAATAGTTGTTAATTTAAATTGAGACATGTATCCACCTGTTTGTATTTATTATATTAAAGCACTTAATGTTTTTTAATTGATTATTTTATGTAAACGCATAGTTAAGTTGTTAATATACATACTTGAATGAAGCTGAATAGCTTTAAATTTAGAGAAAAGTAAACAAAGGTAAACGAATGCAAAAAATAATTTTTACAAGTTCAGTGCCAATAATTGCAGCTTTATTACTATCTGCATGTAATAACAGTGAAAAAACAGAGGTTAACAACTCTCAGGCGCTACCTAAAACAGCAGAAATCATTATAAAAGAACCATCTAAGAACCAGAAAACTGACACTATTTTCCCTAAAAAAGAAAGCAGTCAAGGTATTATGAAAAAAGCATCTAAAAGCATAAATTCATCGGGTGATAAGCTTATTTTTAACTCTGAGCAGTTATTTAAAGGCGACGTTATTTATAATCAGAACTTAAAGCAAAAAGGTGTAGTAACAGGTACTCTTACCATTACATTAAATACCGATACTTTGCCTGATGAGTTAAAAAATAATTATGAGTTAGTTAAGTCGACAGCTCACAATTACACATTACTTGTTGAAAAGGATGTTGATATTGCAGGATTATCTAAAGATCTAAACAATTATAGCTCAGTGAGCAATGTAGAAGTTGCAATTGATTACTCACCTATCGAAACACACTTTTAATCAGCAACAATGCACTTACAACTACCATATTATTAACATGGTAAAGTACTTTGTCAGCACATTTGTAAACTTGGTCTATTTCGTTACTATGCTCAGACCAAGTTGCAATGCCAATAGGAATTATTATAAATCCAATAGTTTACGTATTTATAGACTCAACGGCTTGACGTAATCGCTCTGCTATTTTGCGCACTTTGCTGTTCTTAGGTAAAAAAATACAAATTCTTCTCTACCTAAACGCGCCACAATATTGTCTTTTCAAGATGATTTTTAGTTGAATAGGCAGGTTATTGCATTGCTGATTCTAAAGAGTATAAGTTGTTGATGCTAGTTTATTAGCGTAGGCATAGTTATTTTTAGTGTACGTTTTTAACTGCTCCTTTTGTGCTTGGTAGGTAGAATAAAAGCGACTTACTAAATTACTAATAAAGGCTGTAATCGTTAAATGAAAAATAAGAAATCGAAGATTAAGGCTATTAATAATTCTTTCGAAAATGAATGCCATCCTAAGTATGAGGCATTCAATACTTGCACCTATAATTGAGCATAAAGCCTGCAATTACACCCTATTAAAAATTTATTACCTAATATCAATAAAGCCAGAAAAAATATAACTTTTCACTAAGTTCAAAACTATAATTTTTCTTCAATTTTTACAATACGTTAATGGTTTTTGTAAAGAAAACCTTCTTTTGCAGTTACTTTAAAAAGTAGTTAAGCTGCATACATTTATCTACTTTTTAGCCTTGGAGTGTGTTTTGCTAAATAAGTGTATTGTACCGTCTATCGTTTTTTTATCTGGGTGTTTAATGCCATTACAATCCTCGCTTGCTAAACCCGTGCTTTCTCTTGAACAACAACTTGGGCAAAAGTTAATACTCGACTTTCGCTACTTTTGCCAGCAAGGAGCAAGTAATAAATGCCGAACTCCAATGACCGAGTTACCTAATGAGCTTGCTACCGCTATTGCTAAATACGATATTGGTGGAATTATTTTATTTTCTGAAAATACCCAATCAATAGAACAAACCATTACGCTTAATAGCCAATTGCAAACAGCTGCAAGTAAATCCAGTAGTAAGCTGCCTCTATTTATATCAATAGATCAAGAAGGCGGACGTGTAGCGCGTTTACCACGCGATGTTGCCACCTCATTTACCGGTAATATGTCGATTGGCGCAACCTACAAAAAACACGGTATAAGCTTTGCGACAAAAACAGCAACTGTTATAGCTAAAGAACTAAGCTCGCTGGGTATCAATGTAAACTACGCGCCCACGGTTGATGTAAACATGAACCCCGATAACCCTGTTATTAACGTACGCTCGTTTGGTGAAAACCCTGCATTAGTGAGTAAATTAGGCGCCGCACAGGTTGCAGGATTTGAGAATAACGGCGTTATTACCTCGTTAAAGCACTTCCCGGGCCACGGCGATACAAACGTAGATAGCCATACAGGTTTGCCTAAAGTAAACCATGCAAAAGAAGTTATTTACGAGCAAGACCTAGCACCCTTTAAACACATTATCGCCAAGCAAAACCCAGGCATGATAATGACGGCGCATATTCAATACCCAGCGCTCGATAGCACAACGTTTATAAGTGTTAATGGCAAAACGATGATAAAACCGGCAACAATGTCGCGCGCAATCATTACTGATATTTTACGTGGTGAGCTTAATTACCAAGGTGTTGTAGTAACAGATGCGCTTGATATGGCTGGTATTAGTAACTTTTTTACACCAACTCAAGCGGTAATAAATACGTTTGCGGCTGGGGCTGACATTGCCCTAATGCCCGTTGAAATTAGAACGCCGGATGATTTAAACAAGCTCGATGATCTTATTAAAGAGCTTGTTGCAGCGGTTAAATCAAACCAACTTGATGAGCAAGAAATAGCACAATCAGCGATGCGTATAATTACGCTTAAAAATAAATTTAGGTTAAGCACTAATTTTGACCCTATTACCGCGCTCATAAATGCAAAGCAAACAATCGGCAGTGCAGCACATCGTGAAATAGAAGCGCAGCTTGCTGTAGAGGCAATAACGCAGGTTAAAAATAATAACAGTACTTTGCCACTTAATTTAAAAGCAGGAAGTAATGTTCATATTATTATGCCAGACACGCGTAAATGTATGGCAATGCAGCAAGCGATTGAAGCTATCAGCCAGAAAAAACTTAACTATAGCTGTAGCAGCCTACAAGGGTTTAACCCTGCACAAGCTAAAACACAAATACACGCTGCTGATGTAGTTATAGCCGGCAATGCAACGCCTAATCAAAGTGCGGTAGAAATTGGCGGTATGGATGATTTAAAAGACGATCCTAATTTTGCACTTAATAATGCAGAGCAACCAAAAGCACTTGAGTCATTATTAAAAGTGGCAAAAAAAGAAAACAAAAGCACTGTTTTTATAAGCCTAAGAGCACCTTACGACATTGCTAAATTTGGCGATTATGCAAATGCTGTACTTGCATCGTATGCATATAATATTGATGTAGATAAAAATGATATTGTATCTGGTCCTGCTTTTACCGCACTTGCAAAAGTGTTACTAGGAGAAGCAACGGCTAACGGCGTATTACCTGTCACAATAAAACCGCAAAAGGCGCACTAATATGAAACTCAATTGTGATTTAGGCGAAAGCTTTGGCGCATGGAAAATGGGGCTAGACGATGACGTAATGCCACATATTGATATGGCGAATATTGCGTGTGGGTTTCATGCAGGTGACGCCGACGTAATGGCAAACACTCTTGTACTTGCCAAGCGGCATAACGTACAAATTGGCGCTCATCCAAGTTACCCAGATAAGCAAGGCTTTGGTAGGCGCTCAATGGTACTTAGCGAAAAAGAGCTTACAAATTGCCTGCATTATCAAATAGCCGCTATTGAGGGCATGGCAAAAGTACAAGGTTTAACACTTAGCTATGTTAAACCGCATGGCGCACTTTATAACGACATGATGGCTGATGATAAAATATTACAAACCGTTATAAATGCAATTGCCAGGTACCCAATAGATTTGAAACTAATGGTTTTAGCGACTAAAAATGCCAATAAGCACATTCAAGTAGCTAAAAGCTCAGGAGTTGATCTAATACTCGAGGCATTTGCCGACAGGCAGTACACCGACGACGGGCATTTAGTGTCACGAACACTTGAGGGTAGTGTTCACAACAAAGCTGCATTACTAAAACAAGTAACTCAGCTTTTATCCGATGGCAGCGTGACAACACGAACTGGAAAAAAACTAACGCTCAACGCCGATAGCTTATGCGTACATGGCGACAACGCTGATGGCATAGCGCTTATAAAAGATATAAAAGCCCTGTGTAACTCAGCTAACTAAACTTTTATACAACCTCAAATAGAAGCTGTAAACCCCCTTTACAGCTTTAACTCATAGAGTTAAATAAGAGCTTCATCGCATCCTACTGTTAATTTAATAATCCCTAACATATAACTACTTAGAAAATTAAAAAAAGTAACAACAGGGATAAAAATGAAAAAGCTTTTAACACTTAGCCTCGTTTTAGGTTGTAGCAATTTAGCCTACGCTGAAACAAATACACTACAACTGCAAGATGTGTTTAATTTAGAATATGCCAATCAAATAGATATAACCGAAGACGGTAAAACTGTTTATTTTGTGCGTAACCGCATGGATATAAAAACCGACCGCAAAGTTGGTAATATTTGGTCTGTTGATTACAAAACTAAACAAATGCAGCCATTAACCTCTGGCGTGCATATGGACTATTCGCCAGTACTCTCTCCTGATGGTCAGCGCCTTGCGTTTATATCAACTCGCGATGGTAGCAGCCAAATATATATAAAATGGCTTAAAACAGGTGCTATGGCAAAAATTAGTAACTTAACGAGTAGTCCACGTTCGATTACATGGAACCCTGATTCTAACCAGCTAATATTTAGCATGTTTGTTCCAAGCGCTAATTCAGCGCCAGTGAGCTTACCAGGCAAACCAAAAGATGCAACGTGGGCAGAGCCCGCTAAATTCATCGATAATGTTTATTATCGTTCAGATGGTGGCGGTTACACACAAAAAGGTTTTAGCCAATTATTTTCCATAGACGCTAACGGTGGTAATGCCAAACAACTCACTCATGATGAATTTGATAGCGCAGGCGATGTAAGTTTTAGTAACGATGGTAAGTCGCTTTATTTTTCTGCGAACAGGCACACAAACAACCAGCTAAAACCCACGAACAGTGAAATCTATAAACTCGATTTAGCTTCGCAAAATATAACTAAAATTACTGACCGAAATGGTCCTGACGAGCAGCCTAAAGTATCGCCCGATGGTCGTTACTTAGCGTACACAGGTTACGATGATAAACGCACTAACTACGAAAACGCTCAGCTTTATATTCGTGATTTAAAAACAGGTAACACAACTAGCTTAACGCCAGATTTTGATCGTAGCGTAGGTCAAATAAAATGGAGTGCAAACTCCAAAGGCATATACTTTAGCTATGCAGATAAAGGTCAAACTGCCCTCGCCTATCAACCACGCAGCGGCAAGCGTAAAATTATAACAACCCAAATTGGCAGTGTTGCCTTTGGTCGCCCTTATTCTGGTGGCGACTTTGATGTAAGCGAAGATGGCGAAGTAGCCTTTACCCTTGCCGATACTCAGCGCCCTGCTGATATAGCAACAATTAAACGCGGTAAAGCGCAGCGTTTAACTACCCTTAATGCAGATGCATTGGGCGACAAAGCTTTGGCTAAAGTGGAAGAAATTTGGATTAAATCAAGTCACGATGAGCTGCCTATTCAAGGATGGATTGCTTACCCACCAGAATTTGACAGCAGCAAAAAATATCCGCTAATACTAGAAATACATGGCGGTCCAGTAGCTAATTACGGTCCACACTTTAGCGCTGAAATTCAGCTGTTTGCAGCCAAAGGAAATGTCGTTTTATACATGAACCCACGTGGTAGTGATTCATACGGTAAAGAGTTTGCACAAACTATTCATCATAATTATCCAAGTAACGATTTTGATGACTTAATGACTGGCGTTGATGCGCTAATAGCGAAAGGCTTTATTGACGAGTCTAAATTGTTTGTAACCGGTGGCTCTGGCGGTGGCGTACTAACAGCTTGGATTGTAGGTCATACCGATCGCTTTGCTGCGGCTGTAGTTGCTAAGCCTGTTATTAATTGGATCAGCTTTGTACTAACTGCCGATTTTTACCCGTTTTTTGCTGATTACTGGTTTCCGGGTAAACCGTGGGATCACATCGAGCATTACATGAAGCGCTCGCCTATTAGTTATGTTGGAAACGTTAAAACTCCTACTATGTTGCTCACTGGCGAATCTGACTACCGTACACCAATATCAGAAACTGAGCAGTTTTATCAGGCATTAAAACTACAAGGCGTTGATACTGCAATGGTGCGCATTCCTAATGCATCGCATGGTATTACAGCTCGCCCATCAAACTTAATGACTAAAGTAGCTTATATTCAATGGTGGTTTGATAAACACACTAAATAAACTCTGGGTAATAAATTTATAGCTCAAATAAAAGCCACTTCAAATAAGTGGCTTTTGTATTTACCGCCTTAGTATTCAAACTGTAAACCCCCTTTACACTTCTGTGACAGTTAAATATCGGACTTAGCTAAAACTTCAGTTAGTAAAATTTCGGTTTATAGCATTTTTTGTAACTTGAGTTGGTAAAAAATCGGTTTGAGTCACTGTTTATAGCCTATCAGTTAGTAAAATTTTGTTTTATAGCACAGAGAAGTTAGTAAAAAATCGGTTTATAAATTCGCTAAGTTTGCCTATTAAAGCAAAAATCAGTCACTTACCTGCCTTTTAAAGTTGTTGTAAACGCTTTTTACAGCAAAATCACCCCAAATATGCCGTTTTATGAAAGGTTAGTTAAACTCTGATCTGTAAATTCACTCAGGTAGTTAAATAGTGATCCAAAATTATTTGGCAAGGGCGTGTTGAACTTTGGTGGGTTAATTTGCAGCAGTATGTTTGGTTTTTAGGCAAGGCGGAGCTTATGTAGTGTGGTTATTCCCCATGAATAGGCGATAACGTAGCATAAATACCAAACATGCGCTGCCCTTTGGGTTCTTTCTAGGGGCGATAAACTCTTTGTTGCTCGGTTTTTACTTAGCCCACTAGGTTACAAACCTCGCGCCGCGATTTAATCGCCCCTAGATTGAACAAATTTCAATCCACAAAGATCAACACGCCCTAGTTAAAGTCTGATCTGTAATTATGCTTCAATGTTCTAACTTTACTTAAAGCAATAAAAAAGGGCCTATTGGCCCTTGAGTAACACTATCTAGTTAGGAATTAAAACTGGTTCATGGTGTTATCTTCACCACCGGCTTTTAGCGCGTTATCACCAGAGAAGTATTCTTTGTGTGTATCGCCCATGTTAGACCCTGCTAGGTCTTGGTGCTTAACAGAAGCTTGCTCGCGGCGAATTTCTTGGCGTTGTACATCACGTACATAAGCCAGCATACCCATATCGCCAAAATAACCTTCTGATAAAATATCAGTGCTCAGCGCAGCTGTATGGTACGTAGGCAGAGTAATTAAGTGATGGAAAATACCTGCTTCACGTGCGCCATCGCGCTGGAAGTTTTGCACTAGTAAATCGGCTGCTTGCGCAAGTTCTGTTGCATCCATTTCTGGTGCCATAAGGCCTTTATTGTCGCCAAAGCTTGGGTAAGCACTAAGGTCACGGCCTGCTTCTTCCCACTCTTGATATACTTGCTCACGAAACTTAAGCGTCCAGTTAAACGAAGGCGAGTTGTTGTATACCAGTTTTGCATTTGGCACGTGTTCTTTAACACGATTTACCAGTTCTGCAATTTGCTTAACATGAGGTTTTTCTGTTTCAATCCACAGTAAATCAGCGCCCGACTGCAAGCTCGTAATACAATCTAGTACTACGCGGTCTTTTTCAGTGCCTTCGCGGAATTGAAATAAACCGTTATCTAGGCGAGTTGGTTTACATAACTGGCCATTAATTTTCATTGCTGTGTCGCCTTCATTTAAGTCATCAACACCGTTAATTGGCGTCGTTTCTAAAAATGCATTGTATTGGCTTGCTAAGTCACCTGGTGTTTGCGACACAGGTACTTTTTGAGTAAGGCTTGCACCTAATGAATCTGTACGTGCCACAATAATACCGTTATCAATACCAAGTTCTAAAAAGGCGTAACGTACTGCGTTAATCTTTGCTAAAAAGTCTTCGTGTGGAACGGTAACTTTACCCGCTTGGTGACCACATTGTTTGGCGTCAGATACTTGGTTTTCTATTTGAATGGCACACGCACCGGCTTCAATCATTTTTTTAGCCAGTAAGTAAGTTGCTTCTTCGTTACCAAAACCTGCGTCAATATCAGCAATAATTGGCACAACATGAGTTTCAAAGTTGTCTATTTTATCAATAACAGCTTGAACATCGCCGCCATTCGCTTTTGCTGCATCTAGGTCGTTAAACAAGTGGTCTAGTTCACGTGCATCAGCTTGCTTTAAAAATGTGTAAATTTCTTCAATTAATGCAGGTACTGATGTTTTTTCGTGCATGCTTTGATCTGGCAGCGGACCAAATGCAGAGCGAAGTGCTGCAACCATCCAGCCACTTAAGTATACATAGCTGCGTTTAGTTGTTTTTTGATGGCGCTTAATAGCCATCATCATTTGTTGGGCAGTAAAGCCATGCCAACACCCTAAAGATTGGGTGTACAGGCTTGTGTCGGCGTCATATGCAGCCATATCTTCACGCATAACGTCTGCTGTGTATTGCGCAATTTCAATCCCTGTACGAAAACGGTTTTGTAAACGCATACGGCTTGCGTATTCAGGGTTAATAGCTTTCCATGCGCTGCCTTGTGATTGGCAAAGAGTAGAGAGTGTGTCTGTTTCGCGTTGATATGTTGTCATAATAAAATCCTTCGAACGAGTGTGTAATACCAACCGCATAAATCTTTGATCAATTTAACGAATTAAATTGCACTATAACGTCGTTAAAAATTTTTTATTTAGAATAACTAGATACAAAAATTTTTGCCTAGCTCTAGCGTAATTTTCTTAACGTTAAATAGACCCCATACATAAGCAGATTGGTATAAATTATTTTAATGTTGTGAGAGTGGCTAGGAGTGTGTGCTCCGTTTCGCTTGATTCAACATTAGGCTCCTTTTCTAGATTTAGTAAATTTATAGTTGTTATTGTGGCTATACATTTTGTGAATGGCTAAAAAGCACTCAACATTGCCTTTTTGAGTTATTGTTGCCTTAACGCACAAGCACACAACAACATCGCGACCGTTTAAGGAAGGCAATTATGTCCCACACTCTCACACATTCAGGACTCAGCGTAGACACACAACTCGCTGATTTTGTTAAAAATCAATTACTACCAGGCACTCACTTAAGTGAGCATCAATTTTGGCAAAGCTTTGCACATATCGTTCAAACACTTACCCCTACAAATAAGGCACTGCTTGAAAAGCGAGAATTGCTTCAACAGCAAATAGATGACTACCATCTTACTAATAAAACGTGGGATAGCGTTAAGTACCATGCCTTTTTGCAAGATATTGGCTATTTAGTTAAAGAGCCTGCCAACTTTGAAATTGAAACCCAAAATGTAGAACCCGAAGTAGCCCTTACAGCAGGCCCTCAGTTGGTTGTGCCTGTAAGTAACGCACGCTTTGCACTTAATGCCGCTAACGCACGTTGGGGTTCGTTATACGACGCTTTATACGGTACTGATGTGTTAAGCGAAGACGATGGAGCCGAAAAAGGCAATACCTACAATCCTGTTCGTGGTTTTAAGGTAATGGCCTACGCTCGCCAGTTCTTAGATAAAGCATTGCCGCTGACCAATGGCTCGCATATAGAAAGCACTAATTATTCAGTAGTAGATGGCGCACTTTTAATTACGTTGCGTGATAGCTCTCAAACCACATTAGCTAACCCATCTCAGCTTATTGGCTATCAAGGAGAAGCGCAAAACCCAACTGTAGTGTTATTAAAAAACAATGATTTACACATAGAGCTACATATCGATCACCACCACATTATTGGCCAAGCAGATAAAGCAGGCTTAAAAGATGTAGTGTTAGAGGCCGCTCTTACAACCATTATGGATTGTGAAGATTCTGTAGCTGCGGTAGATGCAGAAGATAAAGTACAAGTTTATAAAAATTGGCTTGGTTTGATGCAAGGTAACTTAGTTGAATCGTTTAAAAAAGGCGATAAAACTGTAGAGCGCACTCTGCAAAGTGATAAAACATACACCGCACTCGATGGCGGCACCGTTACTTTAAAAGGCCGTAGCATGATGTTTGTTAGAAACGTTGGCCATTTAATGACGAATCCTGCGATTACCGATGTGTACAATCAACCGGTATTTGAAGGCATTATGGATGCGATGTTTACTGCCACCGCTGCCCTGCACGACCTAAATAAAAAAACAGGTATTAAAAATACCAGCGCGCAAAGTATTAATATAGTAAAACCAAAAATGCATGGCCCTGAAGAGGTAGCGTTTACTAACACTTTATTTAGCTTAGTAGAGGAAGCGCTAAGCTTACCTAAAAACACGCTTAAAATGGGTATTATGGATGAAGAACGCCGTACTTCTGTAAACCTAAAAGCCTGTATTTATGCAGCTAAAGAGCGCGTTGTATTTATAAATACTGGATTTTTAGACAGAACAGGCGATGAAATTCATACCTCTATGCAAGCGGGCGTTGTGCTTCCAAAAGCACAGATTAAGCAGCAATCATGGATACAAGCTTATGAGGATCGCAACGTCGATATTGGCCTTGCTTGTGGCTTAAGTCATAAAGCACAAATAGGTAAAGGCATGTGGCCAATGCCAGATAAAATGGCATTAATGATGGAGCAAAAACAAGCTCACCCTAAATCAGGCGCTAATACAGCATGGGTGCCCTCCCCTACAGCCGCTACCCTGCATGCAATGCATTATCACGATATAAACGTATTTACTGAGCAGCAAAGTATAGCTAAACGTACTATTGCTAGCCTTAATGACCTGCTTACACCGCCGCTAATGACAGACCCTAAAACGCTTTCAAAAGAAGATATTCAAAGCGAGCTTGAAAACAACGCACAAGGCATTTTAGGCTACGTTGTACGTTGGATTGATCAAGGCGTTGGCTGCTCAAAAGTACCCGACATTAACCATATAGGGCTAATGGAAGACAGAGCAACACTGCGTATTTCAAGCCAGCATATGGCTAATTGGTTGCTAAATGGCGTGTGTTCACAGGCGCAAATAAAATCAACAATGGCTAAAATGGCCAAAGTAGTTGATGGTCAAAACGAGCACGACACTGCGTATACACCCATGGCAATAAACGAAGAAACCCTTAATAACAGCATTGCGTTTCAAGCTGCACTTGCACTGGTTTTGGAGGGTGTAACACAACCTAGTGGTTACACTGAACCACTACTACATAGCTACCGTATAAAATATAAAGCACAAAAAACGAATACGCTTTAACTGCTTAAGCAAAGTTCAGATTAAGTGCTAAACCAGCTTTTAAGCTGGTTTTTTATCGCCTAAAATTAGAATAACAGCACTTTTAAGGCATTTTAAAAATATATATTCAAATAAGCATAATACACATGAATATCTAACATTTATTCAAACGTAAAAAAGCGTGTTTTGCATACACAAAACACGCTTTTTAAATCTTTTAGCTAATTAAATCTAATTTTTTACAATAGCATTGTGATAAATATTTTGTACATCGTCACAATCTTCAAGCATATTTATAAACTTATCAAAGTTAGCAATAACTTCTTCGTCTTCAATTTCAATATTAACTTGAGGAATAAACGTAATTTCGTCTACTTCAAAGTTAATGCCTTCAAATGCGTCTTCAAGGGCTGTTTTAGCTTTAAAGTATTCTGTTGGCGGTGCAAATACCGATATTTTACCGTCCTCGGCTTCAACATCGCTAACATCAACATCAGCCATCATTAATGCTTCTAATACTATTTCGTCGTCATCACCTGCAAAGCCAAGTACCGCATAATGATCAAACATATGTGCTACGCAGCCAGGAGTACCAATTTTTGAGTCTGTTTTAGTAAACGGTAAGCGTACATCTTTGATAGTACGGTTCGGATTGTCAGTTAAACAGTCAACTATAACCATGCAATTACCAGGACCATAGCCTTCGTAACGGGCAACAGAGTAATCTTCCCCTGCGCCACCGGCTGCTTTTTCAATTGCTTTATCGATAACGTGTGCGGGTACTTGGTCTTTTTTAGCTTTTTCGATTAGCCGGCGTAGTGTTTGATTTACTTCGGGATCGGGATCGCCACTTTTTGCTGCAACGTAAATCTCTTTACCATACTTTGAGTTTACTTTTGTTTTTGCATTGGCTGTTTTGATCATAGAACTTTGACGAACTACAAATGCTCTGCCCATTTTGTGCCCCTAATGAATACGTTACGTTTTGCGGTATTTTACCAATTCAAAACGTATTGGGCTAGCTCCGCAATGGGCAAACTTGATTAATAAAAATTTTATAACTACATACTCATTTCAGAATAAATGAAATAGCACGCTATTTAACATAACTCTATTTTTTCAGAATAACTCTCAACTAATGTCACTAATTCAACAAAGTCATGTAAAACGTAATCTGCCTGATCGGCATAAGCAGGCGTTGACTCTGGAGCGTATAAACACGCGCGCATATTTGCATTGTGCGCAGCTTGAATGTCGTAAAGGTAATCGCCTACATAAAGTAAATTTCTGGCGTTAATGTTCCAAAGTGTAGCAATGGCATTTAAAGCGCTGGGATCTGGCTTTGCTGGGGCATCGCTTCGCGTTAAAACTGTGCTGATAGGGAGTGGATTATTTTGTAATTTAATTGCCGCTGCTTTATCAAAATTGCGAGTAACAATCGCCATCGGAATATTTTTAGACTTTAAAGCATGAATAGCTTCACTCACACCAGGTAATATACTGGCATGTTGTGCATCTATTAATTCGTGTTGGTGAACTATATTCATTGCCTCTTCACGCATATACGGTGAGGGCAACTGAGCAATGTAATCAAGTAAGTCTTGCTCGCAAGGGCAACCTATTTGGGCCTTTATTAATGCAAAATCTAATTCTGATGAAACCAATGTTCCATCTAAATCAAAAATCACTCCAAAAATAGCCTCAACCTGAGTAGTCATATCATTCCCTGAATTTAGTTATTACTAAATGAAATTTAAACATAAAATTCTCTACTGCTTATGCCCTAGGCCGGTAAATACAAAGGGATAAATGAAACTAACTATATTTAAATATTAATACGCACCATTATCAATCTATTGATAACAAAGTAATTTAAGTGCTTGATATATCATGCGCAAAAAAAGGTAAATATACAAATTCAACTCACAAATTTTACGTAAATTTACAAATAACAGATCAAACATGAACGCAGTTTAAACGTATGAAGAAAACGCGCACATAAACAACTGCTGTGCGCGTCGGTTGGGGAAGTTTTAAATATTAATTTTGCTCAAAGCGGGCTTCGAGCCAAGTATCATCTTGAGCAAAGTTTAAAGTTTTAATTTTACCTTTGCCCTCAACGTTTACCATATTTACCTGAGATGGCCATAAATCACGAAGTGCGCCATTACTCATTTTAATTCCTTCAATGTTTTCAGGAATTGGTGCTTCTTGGTAAACCCAAAAAAACTTACCATCAACTTGTGCTCCTACAAAGTTAAGTGGTAAAGGTTTACCACTTAGCGTTTGTAGAGCAACATGCGATTCAACATACTTAGCAAAACGTTGTTGGTCGGCTTTATTACTAATAATATCAATTTTGCCTTTAAACAATGTTCCTACGGCGTGTTCGGTATCATGTAAATAAAAGCGATGCATTAATTCAACATTATGCGTTCGTTTATTAAAAAGCACGGTTGTAACTGACGACTTTAGTTGATGCGCCATACTTGGCGCAGCAACTAAAAGGCAAACAATAATAAGCAAAAAGCGCATTATTGCTGCTCCTCACCGTCATCCTTTTCGTCTTTCTTCTCATCAGTTTTAAGCTCAGTTTTAATATCTTGCATGATATCGCGACTTACTTTAGCTTTACTCTTTTCCTTTTTAAACACTTCAATACGTGAAGGAATAATACGACGAGGGTAGTTATTGTTTTCAACATCTACGTCAGCTGTTTCCCAGCCTGGATCGACAGTAACTGATACAAGCGGTTTGTTTTTATCGGTAACAATCAGCTTTTGAACGTTTTTATAATTACGACGCCAAATTTCAGCAGGAATATAGCGCTCTTCTTTAGTGCCATCTTCATATGTTAGCTCTAATAAAATAGGCATTACCAAACCACCAAGGTTTGAAAATTCCATAACGTAATAGTTTTTATCTTCTTCTAAAGCACGCTTAAGCGTTTTACGCTCCCACGGCTCTAAGCCTTTTAAAAACTTATTGTACGAGTTACGTTCTTTATTGGTTACAGTAAAACGGTCGTTTTCGTCATAAAAATCGGTAACATCAGAGTTTTTCTCAACCCATGTTTTTTTACCTTGTGCGCGGTTACGCTCAACAAATAATGAAGTAGGTTTGTCTGCTTCAATATCACGTAAACGGCTGTAATCAATATCAGGGTTTTTAGTGTCTAAACGTAGTTGATATACTTTATCTAAAGAGATATCTACATGGTCTGTGGTGTAAAACCAGCCACGCCAAAACCAATCTAAATCAACACCAGAGGCTTCTTCCATTGTACGGAAAAAATCAGCTGGAGTAGGGCGCTTGTATTTCCAGCGCTGAGCATACTCTTTAAATGCGAAGTCGAATAAGTCACGGCCTAAAATTACTTCACGTAAAATATTAAGGGCTGCTGCAGGTTTAGTATAAGCATTAGGACCTAAGCGTAATACACTGTCTGACTGAGTCATAACAGGTACTTGGTTTTCAGACTTCATGTAGCTCACTATATCGCGAGGCTCAACACCCCAAGGAATAGTAGGATCCCATTCACGACCAGCAACGCCATCTAAAAAGCTATTTAAGCCTTCATCCATCCACGTCCATTGGCGCTCATCTGAGTTAACAATCATTGGAAAGTAAATATGACCCACTTCATGAATAACTACGCCAAGTAAAAAGCGCTTTTCAGCTTGAGAATAAGTACGTGTACCATCATCTTGTAACTTAGTACGTGGGCCGTTAAAGGTAATCATTGGGTATTCCATACCGCCAACAGGGCCATTTACCGATTGCGCAGTTGGGTATGGGTAGTCAAAAGAATACTTAGAGTACACTTCCATTGTGTGTACTACCGCTTCAGTTGAGTACTTCTCCCATAAGTCACCACCTTCTTTAGGGAAGAACGACATTGCCATAACTAAAGGCTGAACGTCACCACCTTGCTGATAACCCTTTGCATCCCACATAAACTTACGAGACGACGCCCAAGCAAAGTCACGTACGTTTTGCGCTTTAAAGTGCCACGTTTTAGTTTTGTCGGTGCCCTCTTTTTCGTTTTCTAGCGCTTCTTCTGCGTTAACAATAAACACAGGACGCTTAGATGTTTCGGCTTGCTTTAAACGTTTGCGCTGAGTACTTGTAAGTACTTTGCTCGCGTTATCAAGTTTACCTGTTGCCGATACAATGTGATCTGCCGGAACAGTAATCTCAACATCGTAATCACCAAACTCAAGCGTAAACTCACCAGAGCCTAAGAACGGCTTGTTTGTCCATGCTTCGTAATCGGTATAAGCCGCTAAACGAGGAAACCACTGAGCAATTAAGAATATGTCGTTGCCGTCTTCTTCAAAGTGCTCGTAACCAGAACGTGCACCCACTGCATCTTCTTCAACAATGTTGAAGGCAAAGTTCATGCTAAATTCTACTTCTTTACCTGGCTTTAATGGCTCGTTTAAATCGATGCGCATTAAGGTATCAACTACAGTTACGCGTAGCTCTTTACCATCGTCATCTTTTACGCCACTGATTGTATAACCCAGTTCGTTGTCGCTCATAAATTGCTGACGGCGTAAGTCGCCTAAACTTAATTTAGCGGGCTTTTGAGCTGGTAGGCTTTCTAAAGTGCTTTTAAACGTTTTAGTTGTTTCGGCAATAGAGTCACTTTTAAAAATATTTTGATCTAACTGTAACCATAAATATTTAAGCGTATGTGGTGAGTTATTTTTATATTCAATGCTTTGGCTACCGGTAATGCGGTGCTTTTTTTCATCTAGCTTCACATCAATATCGTAATTTACACGTTGCTGCCAGTATTTTTCACCGGGTTCGCCAGCGGCACTACGATAAACATTGGGTGTAGGAAGTGCTTCGTCTAATTGACGAAATTTATCAACAAAAGAACCTTTTGTTTGCTCAACCGAAGACGCCATAGCTGCACTCGATATTGCGAACGGCAATACAAAAGCACTTAGCGTAAGACCTATTTTTTTCATTGTTAGTCCTAATATAATTTTGTGAGCGTACTTTGACAAATATACCAGTTAGCTTCAATAAATTAGCGACCAAGTACCGTATTTTTAGGGTGATGTTCACTTAGTTTTTTAGATTGAAAAATACAATTATTTTGTAACAAAATACGAATAGATAAAAACTGTAAAGGGGGTTTACAAAATTGGGTTTTAATAATGGTTTTGATCGGTTAAATACAAAGTCCCAGAACTTAAAAAAATATCATTCATTTTATATATATTGCTAAAAAAGTATTGCTTTGGCATTACCAGGTAAACCATTAATCCTACGTATAAGTATTACTAATTCGCAACAAGTAAAATGGCCTAAAAGCCCTTTCTACTGAACAAAAACACAGTGAAACGAGTAAATAATTGGCTCAAATATTGCCGAACTTCATTAATATTCGCTATTTGTACGATAAATGACAAATAGTGTAATTTTAGGTTGATCTTTAGTGCTGTTTATATTTAAAATCGCCAACCTTTTTATTTGAGGCAAATAAATTCGTCACATTTATCCTCAAATTAATATCGATTACTAGCAAGAAATGCGGTGGGCTTATGGATTTTTACATCCTAAAAAAACAACAAGAACTAATTGCGATTCCAGCAAGTGAGAATAACTGTAAGCAGTATCTCGATTCGGGTTATTTTTATATCGATAAAGTAGCAGCGTGCAACGAAACTAACGCACTAAAGGCGCTACACGCAAAACAAACTAAAACGTTAAAAATTCCATTATTAATGGCACTTTTAGCATTACCGGTTGTTTTTTCAGCTTGGTACAGTTTAACCTAACGTAATGCATGCCTTAGGCTTGCATCTTTAACAGCCTTGGGTATATTGGCGCTCTTATGGTTTTATTAAGAGCGCGACATGAAAGTCCTCCACACCTCAGATTGGCACCTTGGCCAACAATTTTACGAACACGATCGCCGTGTTGAACATCAAGCTTTTTTTACATGGTTATTAGCCACTCTTGTTGAACAACAAATAGACTTACTTTTAGTTGCTGGCGACATTTATCATACAGCGACTCCAAGTGCTAGCGCTGAAAATCAGCTTTATCAATTTATTAAAGACGCCAAAAAAGCATGCCCACTATTACACGTAGTGATTATTGCGGGTAACCACGACTCTGCAAATCGTATTTTGGCAGCTCAGCCATTACTTGCACAGTTTGATACTCACGTAGTAGGGCGCTTTGATGTCGCAACACCCGATGAAACTGTTATTACCATAAATACCAATGGTAAACGCGCTGTAATCGTCGCTATGCCATTTTTACGCGCAAGTGATGTAAGTTTACTTAGCCAAACCGAAAACGGTCCTAGTTATGCTCAAGGCGTTTCAAAAGCTTACGAACTTGCACTAGAGCAAGCTACTAATATAAACGAGCAAAACTCACCATTAATAGTTATGGGGCATTTACACGCAAAGGGCGGGGACATCTCAAGTGATTCTGAGCGTAACTTAGTAATAGGTGGTGAAGAGTCTATTTCAGCCAATGTATTTGGTAAACAAGCCAACTACGTTGCCCTTGGGCACTTACACAAAGCGCAACAAGTCGCTAAAAGTGATGTTATTCGCTACAGCGGCACACCTATCCCTATGTCGTTTTCAGAACGTAACTACACGCACCAAGTAAATGTTGTTGAGTTTATTATTGATGAAAAACAAC
Source organism: Pseudoalteromonas sp. S8-8 (assembly GCF_000497875.1). Taxonomy (NCBI): domain Bacteria; kingdom Pseudomonadati; phylum Pseudomonadota; class Gammaproteobacteria; order Alteromonadales; family Pseudoalteromonadaceae; genus Pseudoalteromonas; species Pseudoalteromonas sp. S8-8. The sequence goes on along the minus strand of NZ_AUTR01000063.1, from coordinate 18,554 downwards.
ATATTAGTACAACTGTAAACCCCCTTTACATTCCGCGCTCTGCCGATGTAATTATTTTACCAAAAGGGGAGTGTGTACCATTAAGCGAACTATGCGAGCAAATTAAAGCGCTCGACACTGCACAAAATACAATAGCGCCTTATTTACGTGTAAAGCTTAAATCAAGCGATACCGACACAACATTCAGAGAACAAATAGAACAAGCACTTGAAGGTAAGCATATTAAATTTTGTGGTATTGAACGTGTACGTGAGCAATCAGCGCAAAATGACGACAACACCGTATTTGAAGATTTAAGCGAAGTTGAAATGCTCAATCCACTAAACCTATTAGAACAAGCGTTCGCAAACGATAAAGACATGGCAGGGCAAAGCGTACCCGATGAGCTAAAAGCACTTTTAAGTGACGTGATAAACGAGCTTACGGAGCAAGAACAACTATGAAAATAACCGCAGTTCGTATTCATAATTTAGCCTCAATAGTTGACGCTGAAATAGACTTTACTAAAGCCCCATTAAAAGATGCAGGATTGTTTGCGATAACAGGCGATACTGGCGCTGGTAAAAGTACCTTTTTAGATGCCATTTGTTTAGCCCTTTATACAAAAACATCGAGGCTGCGCGGTGATAAAGGTAACTTAATTGAGTTTAACGGCGACAGCATTAAGCTTAATGATGCGCGAAACTTGCTACGCAGAGGTACATGGGAAGGCTACGCCGAGGTCGACTTTTTAGGACAAGATAAACAGCTTTATCGTGCGCGCTATACAATTGCACGAACCCATAAAAAAGTAACAGGCAAACTTAAAGTAGCAGAGCACACTTTAGTAACCCTGCCAGACGAAACCCTTATAGCTGACAAAAGCCACACAATAAAAGAAGTCGAGAGCAAAATAGGGCTTAACTTTGAGCAGTTCTCCCGTGCCGTACTTTTAGCGCAACATGAGTTTGCTGCATTTTTAAAAGCCACTGGCGATGAGCGAGCGCAACTTTTAGAGTGCTTAACAGGCACCGATAAATTTAGCCGTATTGGCGTGCGTATTTTTGAACGCCATAAAGAGCAAGTAGCAAAGCTTGAAGCGCTTAAAGCTGGTCTTGAAAGCTATACTTTGTTAACCCCAGAAGAACTTGAGCTACAACAAACCAAGTTAACCGATTTAAAAGCGCAAACCGAACACACTAAAAAAGAGCTATCCAAAACCGAAAAAGCACTTAACTGGTATCAGCAAGCTACAGTACTTGAGCAAAACTTACTGCAAGCACAGCAAACCCAGCAACAAGCAAGCTCAGCGCTTGAAAGTATCGTTGAGCAAAGCGAGCAGGCAAAACAAGCTAAACAAGCGCTTGAAATAAAAGATAACCGCAGCCGTTTTACTTTGTTAACCGATCAAAATACGGCGCAAACTCAGCAAATAACGTCACTTAAAAACGTTGATCATTTAGCGGTAATTAACGAGCGTAATACCGCGCTTGCTAAGCATACCGAGCTGCTTAATAACGCCAATGAGCAAAAACAAAATGCAGCGCCCGTTATAGCTAAAGCGCGAGAGCTTGACAGCAGCATTGCGTTGCAAACTCAAGCTGTAAAAGGTACTGAGTCGCAAATAACCAAAGAGCAAACTCAGTTTGATGAGCTCACACAGCAGCTTAAACAAAGCAATAACGAGCTAGAAATTGTTAAAACCGACTCAACTAAAAGCCAGCAATGGCTTAATGAACATGCACAGCTGCACGTTTTAGCAAAAGACTGGAGCTACTATCAGCAAAGCTTTAATACTTACTTAAATGCACAGCAGCAATTAACCGCAAACCTTGCACAAAGCCAAACTCTTAATAGCGAGCTTGCAAGTCAGAGCGATCTTTTAAATGCGCAAAATAATAAAGTGCAGCAGTGCGAGGTGGCACTTAGTGGTGAGCAATCAACTTTACAGGCATTAAATACTCAGCTTAATGAATTTAATGCAGAGCACTGTGACGCTCAGCTAAAAAGTATTGATTACTTAAAAGAGCAGCGCGAGCGTTACGGGCAATTTAACGCAGAACTAAAACAAAGCACTCAACGCCAACAAGTGCTTAATCAGCAGTTAAATGAAAGCCAGCAAGCCCATGCTTTACTTAATCAGCATTTAATAACCAGCGAGCAAGCGCTTAAAGGCAACGAGTACGCACTTAACCAAGCGCGCTTAAGAGCCAGCGAAAACGTAGAACATTTACGCACTGAGCTTCGCCCTAATGAACCTTGTTTAGTGTGCGGTGCAACTGAGCACCCGTATGCGGTAAATCAAAATCAGCAATTAAATAACTTAATTACTGATTTTGAAAATGATTTTAATACTGCTAAAAAGCAATTTGACCATGCACAAAGCGAGCTGCATAAGCACCAAACTCAACATGCCGTATTAACCGCTGAGCACGGACAACTTGAGCAAATAATACAAACAGCACTCACCAAGCGGCTTGAAATTGTCAACACTATGCAGGCAGTCCGCACAGAATTTTTTAGTTTGCCTCCTGATCAGCTTGAAGCAACTTATAAGCAATTAACGCAGCAAAAAGCGCAATACTTTGAGCAGCAAAAACGCCAACGTACACTGCAAACTAAAGTAAATGAGCTACTAGCAGCACTTAAAGCAGAGCAGCAAGTACAGCAGCAACTTAGTAATAAACACCTTGAGCTTACACATCAGCAAAACCAAATAACGAGTAAGCATAGCGAACTAAGTGCGCAAATTAACGAGCTCGGTACAACGCTTAATAGCCAATTTGAAAACAGTGATTTTTGGCAGCAACTACAAGCCAATACGCTTGAACTTAGCGAGCTGCACGAGCAGGTTACGCAGTATCAGCAAACTCAAACGCAACTTGAGCAAAGCCAAAAACGTCAAGACACAGCTAATGAGCAAATAAAGCAGCTCACACCGCTTATAAGTAACAACGAGCAATCGTTAAAAGCACTCAAAGAAGAGTTTGTAAAAGCTAAAAATTTACTAAGCACTGTACAAAGTGAGCGCTTAGCTTTATTTAATAACGAGCAAATAAGTGCAGACGACTACCAAGCAAAACTTACAAGTGCGCAAGAGCAACTGCAGTCGCAGGTTCAAGCGAGTCAAAAAGCATATGACGACGCTATAAAACAACGAGATGAGCACGCTATAACGCTTAAAAATGTTGAGCAACGCTTGCTTGAAAACAGCCAAGAACTAGCAACACTTGAAGCACGTTATAACCAGTGGTTTACTGACTTTAAAGCGCAATATAGCGATGTAACGCACGAACAGGTCAAAATTTTACTAACGCTTAGTAGCGAGACTATTAAAGCGCATTTAACTCAGCACGAGCAGTTAACTCAAGCCCTAACAGATGCAAACGCCGCATTAAAACAGCAGCAACTTACGCTTGAAAAACACAACAGTAGCGATAAACCAACGCAAAGTGCAGAGGTTTCAAATACTCAACTAAGCAGCTTAAACGAGCAACAAACGCAGCTGCAAAATTCATTACTAGCAACTAGTACCGCTATTGAGCAACACAACCAAAACGCAAAGGCGCTTGAAGGCAAACAAGCCGAGTTAACTAAACTTAAAACCCAGGTTGAACAATGGCACTTGCTTAATAAAGTATTGGGTGATGCAACGGGTAAAACCATGCGTAACTTAGCGCAAACACAAACGTTAAAAATATTACTGCACTATGCAAACAGCCATTTAAAAACACTCAACAAACGCTACGAATTAACCGCCATAGCGCAAACACTCGACATTGCAATTATTGACCGCGACATGGCCGACGAGCAACGCTCTGTTAATACACTCTCAGGCGGGGAGTCATTTTTAGTATCGCTCGCACTTGCACTTGGTTTAGCATCGCTTTCGTCAAACAAAGTACAAATCAATTCTTTGTTTATTGACGAAGGGTTTGGTACGTTAGACAGCGAAACCCTAAGCATTGCAATGGACGCTTTGGATTCTTTGCAAGCACAAGGCAGAAAAGTAGGCGTTATATCGCACGTAACACAAATGAGCGAGCGTGTAGCCACTCAAGTGCATGTAGCCAAAAAGCCAGGTGGATATTCCACAGTTGAAGTTTTATAAGCAACATTACTGAAAACAAGGAGATACAATGCCAACGTTTACAGGCGAGCAAGCAACACAATACGATAGCCGTATAACCCGTTTAGTTCCTGGTTATGAATTATTACATCAGCTCACTAACGCACAGCTAAAAGCAACGCTAAGCGATAATGCGCATATTTTAGTAGTAGGGGCAGGCACAGGCAAAGAAGTACTTGCACTGGCTGCATTAAACCCTACATGGCAATTTACCGCGCAAGATACATCAGCCGATATGCTTGCTATCGCGAAGCAGCAATTTGATGAGCAAGGCATAGCAAGCCGCGTTAATATTCATAACGGACCTGTTAATAAATTATCGGTTAAAGCCGATGCCGTTTTATGTTTATTGGTAATGCATTTTGTACAAGATAACGGCGATAAAAAAGAGTTACTAAAAGCGATTAAAGGAAGCCTTAAAAAAGACGCCAACCTTTATATTGCAGATTTAATGCGCCCTGAAACTTCATTTGAGCGCGAAGCCCAGCTTACAACGTGCGCGCAATTGGGTTTAACCGAAACAGGTAAAACACAAACAGGGCACGACTTAGAAAATGAGTTTTACCCGCTTGATAGAATGCGCTTTAGCGAACTGCTAAATGAGTGCAAATTTGGCATTCCGAAGCTGTATTTTAAAGCGCTAGGTTTTAGCGGATATGTAGTTTAAGTTTTACAAGCTAAACAAGCACCCGCTATTTAGCACCAATAAAAACACCGAGTGAACAAACTCGGTGTTTTTATACGTAGGTCGGTTAAGCGAAGCGCCACCCGACGCTATAATACCCACATCACTCAAATCATTACTGTGCCAGCAAATCCTAACCAATCTCTCCAAGCGCTTTCATCGCGGCTTGTGCTTTGTCTGTTTGTACAAAAATATGGTCGTGATAAAACGCAGCGACCACATTAGCACTTATATTATGCTCAGTGAGCTTTGCAGATACTGCAGCAGTTAGCCCAACGGCCTCTAAGCTTGAATGTACATTAAGGGTAATTAAATTATATTTACCTTCGTAAGTAATACCTGCTTTATCGGCGGTTTCAGCTTTTAAAATAAGGGTTAGCCCTTCCTCTTCAATATAAGTGGCAAGTGGCTCTAAATGAACATAATCAGCCAATTTTCCTGCTAAGCAACAAAAAATATACTCGCCTTGCTTAAGCGCTGGCTGCATTGATTTTAATAATTCGTTTAACTCTAAAATTCCGGCCATGGTAGTTCCTTACAATGTGTTATTTAACCTGAACTCTGGTTAAGATATTTACTAACATATTAAATTATTTTGATATTTAAATTTATTTTCTCTAGCCAGAGATTTTCAGTGAAAGCAAGGCGAATTTACGCGTCAATAGCTGGCCTATTGCAAGTAAATTCAACGCAGTTAGCGCTGAAAATAGCTGCTTGAGATAGATTTATTATCCAGAGTTCAGGTTATTTAGTCATTTTTAGCTGCGCGACTAGCTCGCTTAATCTCGCAATTTTTATATTACTTAGTTGCCTGTAATCAAAATATGGGCACACAATAATGTTGTTACTGGTGTCTATTGCAAACTCGTCGTCGAGCCAATCAAATTGTGCATGTAACTTACCTTGTTGTAATAAGTTTTTAGCGTGCGTACGACCGGCAATTATGTGTAACTGGTTTTTATTGCTAGTAGCTTTATTTGCACACGTAATAGTAATGTTGGGCGCGCTAAATAGCAGGGCGTTTTTACTATTTTTTTGCAGTAAATACTCATCGCGATATTGTTGCCAAGTAGGGGCTTGTTTAGCAAATGAATAATGCTCACTTGGCAGGGCAAATAGCACTTTTGCGTACACGTTAAACACTTTGCGCCAACCATTACCACAGTGCTGGTTTATGGTATTTATTTGCTCATTTATAACCGGTTCTAGGCATTCAAGTGTTTCAAAAAACGGCATTGGCGGCGCTTTTGCTACGTATACCGCCACGCTAAATTGCGTATCACCTAAGCCAACTAATTGGGTATTCAAGTTAGTTAGCCTTGTTTTGCGCTAAAATACGGTCGAGGTTATTTGCAAAGTTTTGGCGATCGGTTTGGCTAAGTGGCGGCGGCCCACCACTCATTTCTACGCCACTTGAGCGCATGGTATCCATAAAGTCTCGCACGTTAAGTATTGAGCGGATATTCTCGGTGGTATAAAGCTCGCCACGCGGGTTGAGTGCTTGCCCGCCGTTATCAATTACTTCACTTGCTAGCGGAATATCGCCCGTAATAACTAAATCGCCTTTTTCAATACGTTTTACTATTTCGTCGTCGGCTACATCAAACCCCGACGATACTTGAACGCGGCTTATGTATTTTGACGGCGGAATACGCATTGCGTGATTAGCCACTAAAATAGTCTCGATTTTCATACGCTCTGCAGCTCTAAAAAGTATTTCTTTTATAACAACAGGACACGCGTCTGCATCTACCCAAATTTTCATGCTATGGTCATTTTTATTGCTTTAGAATTAATATGATCCTATAGCAAAATTTTTTAATCGGCTAGCAAACTTTATATCCATCTATATTTAGATAATACGTACTATTTATGTAATTTAAAAAGGAGCTTACATGAAGGCTATTAAATACGGTTTACTTATTACAGGGCTATTTTTTCTTAGTGCTTGCACCAGCCCTCCTGAGGGAATAACACCCGTTAAAAACTTTGATATACAAAAATATAAAGGCAAATGGTTTGAAATAGCACGGCTCAATCACTCATTCGAAGAAGGTATGGAGCAAGTTACCGCGACTTATTCAATTAACGACGACGGCACAGTAAAGGTCCTTAACAAAGGGTATTTAACGGATGATAAAAAATGGGATGACGCCGAAGGCTTAGCCAAGTTTGTTGAGGGCACTGACACCGGGCATTTTAAAGTCTCGTTTTTTGGTCCATTTTATGGCGCTTACGTGATTTTTGAACTTGACCAACCCGATTATCAATATGCATTTATAACCAGTTACAACAAAGATTACTTGTGGTTTTTATCGCGTACACCAACGGTTAGCAAAGAGCTTAAAGAACACTTTTTAACTAAAGCTAAAGAGTTGGGCTTTGCTACCGATGAAATAATTTGGGTTGAGCAATAAACAATGTAAAGCCCCTTTACAGTAGTAATAAAAGAGTCACCTAACTGTAAAGTAACTTAAATATATTATGGTTATATTGTGTGTACTTGCCGTGAGACAGTAAGTATTGGAAACACTGAATATCCCCTATTGTTGGCAAGCTATATAGCTTGCCATTTTTTTTGCCTAATCTATGGGAAAGTAACGGATCACGTTTTTACTAACTAAGGCTAGTTTAATGCTAAAAACAACCCACTTAGTACAACTAACACGCTATTTAAAACACTAAACCACTTTACGTAGCCTACTAAAAAATTATAAAAAACCATTATAATTAAGACACTTAGGCTCATAAACCCGCAAAATAGTAATGTTCCATATCCACCTTGAGTAACTATACAAAGCACCAAGCTTAGTAAAATACTGATCCAAGCAGCTAATAGCAGCTTTTTACGTTGGGATTCTGTAGGGCGTTTTTTAAATACATCTTTAAAATGATTATACTTAGCCAGCGCAAAACAGTTAAAACTGAGCAGGCATAGGCTAAACCCAAGTAAATCAATCATGGTTTTTGCCTTTTAAGGTTATTAGATTGACTAGGGCTGATTATTTTTGAGTTGTTTTTAGCAGTACGTAATTTTTCGGTTTGTATAAAAAATAATATACTAAATAACAAAAACAGTGCATCAAAAGTAAATAAAGCCCACTGTTTGTGCATCAAATAGCTAACTATATTACCGTTAGTTGTAAGTGCATTAATAACCGGTACGCTTAAACATGCAACAGCATTTATAGCTGCCATAACTCGCCATTGCAGTGTGTCGCGCTTTATAAGTGCTAAAAGAGCAACCGCTAGCCATGTTAAAAAGAACGCGAGTATTTCTTTATCGGCGCGCTCTGCGGTAGTTGGGCTAAGTAGTCTGTTAGCAATAAAAAATGCACACGTTGCCAGTGGAAGTCCCATAATAGTGGCTAGGTTTAACCCTTCAACTAGTTTTAAACCAAACGAAGGTTTAACGTTATTTTTAGTTCGCTCGCGAATTCGCTTAGCCCACATAATACAGCCAGAGCCAATCATTACACAGCCTGCAATACCGCCTAATACGTATAACCAACGCAGTAACCACGTAGCTAAACGCCCTGTATGCATTGAATTAAGTGATTCGTAAAGCGCTTTGCTGCTAGTTAGCTCGTCATCAGTTTTAGCAACCATTTGCCCTGTAGCACCACTAAATATTAAGCGTGGTGCTTGGTCACGCAGTGTTTTACCTGCGCTTACCAATACGGTAATTGTTGAAGCTGCCATATTTGGTTGGTTAACTTGTACGCGAGTAATATCTGCATGAGGCCACTTAGTATAAACCTGATCCAAAATGCTTTGAATCGGCACCATTGATGATTCGCCTTCGGCTTTATCGGTCATGGTGTTGCGAGGGGTTACATCGTTAAAAAAGCCACGCATGCCGTTATCGTAAGACGTTTGCGCAGGGTAGGGAAACAACATAAATATGAGCGTAATCATGCCCGTGTAAGTAATCATTAAATGAAAAGGCAGGGCAAGCACAGAGCTTAAATTGTGGGCATCTAACCATGTACGGCTACCTTTATTACGTCTAAAACTAAACATATCTTTAAAAATACGCTTATGAATAACCACACCCGATATAATGGCAATTAGCATAAAAAAGCTAGCAAAGCACACAATCCAGCGTGCGGTTATTGCATCCATGTAATGTAAATCATAGTGCAGCCGATAAAAAAAGTTACCACCTTTAGTATCTACAAAGGGCTCAAGCTCTTTCATGGTATTAGGGTTTAACTGTGTGTTTTTAAACTGGCTGCGGCGCTGGCCTGGCTCTTTTGGCTTTGCATAACCATAAATTAAATAAGGAATACGCGGCTCAGGCAGAGTAATACGCCAGTTTGGTGAGCTAGCACCATGGCTAGCTAGGTAATCGAACCCTGTAATTATTTGCTGCTTTTGCGCTTCTATACGCTGTGTTTGGGCTTGTACATTATGTATGGCAGGTTGATTCCACAGCGTTATTTCATCTCTAAAAAAGCTAAGTGTTCCCGCAAAAAATATTAAATATAATAACCAACAAACGAGTAACCCTACCCAAGTGTGTAACCAAGTCATCGATCTAAAAAAGCTGTCTTTCATACCCAACCCTTTAGTAATACAAGCAATCCGATAAACGCACCTGTACTTAGTAAAATACTGATCCACACTTTTCTTAATGATTTAACGCTAAAGGCATAAATAAATACTACGGCATAAATTAAAATGCTGATTGAAACACTAAACAGTACAGCGTCTTGCTTAGCTATTGGCAATACAAAACTTAATAACGCAATACTTGCAGAGGTAAAGGCATAGCCACCAATTATGGCAATAAAAAAACGTAAAAATACCAAAACTCGATAACTGCTTACGCTTTTTACTATAAGCGCAATTACGTTAACCTTATCGAATGGCGCACTGTGCAAAGGTGCCTGCATAGTTAATTAATCCCTTTATTTAAAGCTGAGGATAAAACAAAGGCGCTATTATATATGTTACAAATACAAAAGATAGCTATTCTCATTTGTAGTCATTAACTTTTAAGTAAATTATGCTTACTTACTTAATTACTTAGTAAAATACTGATCTGTTATTGTTTAATGATATTGCACAGGCTGTATGTAAAGCTTAAGGTTAATAAACTGAGTAAAAATAAAGAGTGAAATAACGATGAGCGATCACGAAAAACTAAATTACGTAGAGTTTCCTGCATGCGACTTACCCGCAACTAAGGCCTTTTTTAGTCATGTATTTAATTGGCAGTTTACTGACTACGGCCCAGAATACACGGCGTTTAGTGAGCAGGGGTTAGATGGTGGGATTTTTCAGGCTCCATTAAAATCACTAACTCAGCATGGGGCAGCATTACTTATTTTTTATAGCGACGACATACACGCAACCTTTAAAAAAGTAGAGACATTTGGCGGAGTAATATTAAAACCTATTTTTGAGTTTCCTGGCGGTTGTCGGTTTCACTTTACAGAACCAAGTGGTAACGAATTTGCGGTATGGGCGAAAGAACACTAGGTACTATAAGGGCTGTAGGGCATTTAGGCTTAAAGATCAGGATTTTACTAACTAATCGCCATTTTAGATAAAATAAACCGATTTTTTACCAACTCATTTATCCTAAATGGCCATTTAGGATGAAAATTAAGCATTTAAGGCCAAATAAACATGAATAGTCACCAATTAATAGACCAAGTTAGTAAATGCGTGATCTGTGATCCTCATTTACCTTTAGGGGCTCGACCTGTAATACAATTTAACCCAAACGCACGTATTTTAATCGCAGGCCAAGCACCGGGTATAAAAGTTCACGAAACAGGCGTGCCGTTTAACGATGCAAGCGGAAACCGCCTACGAGAATGGCTTGGGCTAACACGTGATGAATTTTACGACGCTAATAATATAGCAATTTTACCTATGGGCTTTTGCTACCCGGGTAGGGGGAAGTCGGGTGATTTACCACCGAGAAAAGAATGTGCCCCAGCATGGCGCGAGCAATTATTGGCTGCACTACCAAATATTGAGCTGACAATAGTATTAGGTAAATACGCGCAGGCGTATCACTTACCGGAGACTAAAAAAATGCCACTTACGGAGTTAGTAAAATCGTGGCGTGAGTATTGGCCAAATTATTTAGTGCTTCCACACCCCAGTCCGCGTAATAATATATGGCTTAAAAAGAATCCATGGTTTGAGCAAGATGTACTTCCAGAACTGGGTAAACGCATTGCTACTATTTTAAATAAGTAATGCTTCTAGCATTAGGATTTATTGTAAAGGGGCGTTATACCAATCCGCAATAATACTTAATCATTTTGCGGGGCTAAACGTGTCGCTACCTGTGTTAAAAAATTCTCATTTAGAACAACTAAATAGCGAATTTTTTGCCTAGCTATCAACACGTTTTTCCATCCTCAAAATAGATCACTTAATTAAGCGAATTGGTATACAGTTAACTTAAAAATTAACACTCCAATTAAAAACAATAACAAACGAGGCTGTTTAATTTGAATGCATCTATATTAACTGAAGTAATACTTCCGCTCGCTCTTGCACTTATTATGTTTGGTATGGGTCTTGGGCTCACAACAAACGATTTTACTCGTCTATTTAAAAGCCCGCTTGCCATTGTTATGGGTTTAATAGGCCAACTTGTAGCAATGCCTTTATTAGCATTAGGGCTGTGTTATTTACTTAACCTACCAACGCCTATCGCTATTGGTTTAATGATATTAGCTGCCTGCCCAGGCGGTACTATGTCAAATGTAGTAAGCCAGCTTGCTAAAGCTAATTTAGCGCTTTCGGTAAGTTTAACCGCTGCCTCTACCGCAATTAGTATAATAACCACACCGTTTATTATTGGCTTTGCTATGAGTCAGTTTGCCCCAGCAGACGATGCTACTTTTTCTATTTTAACTACTTCATTAGGGCTATTTTTTATTACCTTAGTGCCAGTTGCTATAGGCATTTGGTTACGTCACTTTAAAAGTGATTTTGCCATTAAAGCAGAGCCGTTTTTTAGACGCTTCTCGTTGTTTTTTATGCTTATGATGATTGCCGCACTAGTAATAAAAGAGCGCGATTTATTAGTTAGCTCATTTAACGATGTATTTTGGGCGTGCATAGCACTTAATATTGGTTCAATGGTTGTTGGTTGGTTAATTGCTAAGTGTTCAAAATTAAATTTAACTGATTCGCTGACGCTTTCAATTGAGGTTGGAATTCAAAATGCATCGTTAGCTATTTTAATTGCTATTAGCTTTTTGAATAAACCAGAATACGCGGTTACCGGTGGCGTGTATGGCCTTGCTATGTTTATAGGGCCACTGCTATTAATTGGCGGGTTAAAGCTTAAAAATAAACGTACCGCTAGGGCTGTTAACTAGGACTTTTAATTAGGGCATGTTGACCAAGTTACTTTAATTTATGGCTGCGGATAACGTAGCCGTAAACTCCAGTCTAAAAATACCACCTGTTAAATGTATGCTCAGCACCCATCGCGTCAACAAATTGTAGGCTCACAAAAGACTCTCAAGCTTGAATATTGCACTAGGGGCTGAGCTTGTTTGCGCGAGGAGTGAAGCTTCTAATTACTAAGGCGCATTTTAGGATGGGATAAGAGTGTAAGTAATACGGTGAAAAACAGTTAATTATTTGGTTACTAAAACAGCGCCTCAAATATGATGCGCTACTTTAAAACTTACTATTTGGTTTGCATGTTTTTAGCGCGTTCTTCTGCATCTATTAATGCTTGTGATTTAGGGGCGCGTTTTTTCTCTTCTATTTTGGGCTTTTCAGCCGAGTCAGGATCCCAGCTTGAGTCCAACGATAAGTTAGCAAATGGATTGTTACTGTCCGCTTTTTTAGGCTCAATTACTGGCTCATTAACTAGCGGTGTTGTTTGTGCTTGCTCAGGTATCGCGTCTTCTTTTTTAGGCATCGGCTTTTCACCAGGTAACGGGGCATCTGGGTTAAATGTACGCACCTCTGGTTCTTTAAAGTCTTGCTCGGTTGTATACGTAGTCGATTGAGCGTCAGATATTTGCTCTGGAGCGTGTAAATCTATAACCGGCTCACTCGCTGTTACTGACTCAGGAGTAGTAATAACCGGCTCTACAGTGTTATGTTCGGCTTCTATTGGCGAAGATTCCGTTACTTGCGCTGTATAGTGCTTACGTTGTTTTTTTACTGGCTTTGCATCTGGGTCAAAGTCGCGTACCTCTGGCTCATTAAAGCTGCTGGCATTTTTAATGCGCTCTAAGGTTGTTTTAGCGGCGGCTTCAAACTCGGCGGTATTAGGCTCTGGTTTTTGTTTTACTTCGTTAAACGTAGCGGTACTTGTTTGCTCTAAAGTATCTGCTGGCTCCATTTGTGCAGACTCAATTTCACTTGTTTGCGATGGAGTAACTACGTTGTTTTGCTCATCTGAGATCTGCGTTGTTGTATGTTCAATATCAGTATTTTGCGCTGTGTTAGTAGGTTCCACTGACTCTTCATTTGTCGCTACGCTGCTCTCAACTGCTTTATTATTTTGAGTTGCTTCGTTAATGACGACAGGCTCAATCTTTGGCTCTTTTGTTGTTTGTACTGGCTTTGTTGCTTTAATTTCAGGTTTAGCTGGCGTAGCAATTTTTTCTGATTTAACTTCAGGTGGAGCCGCTATAGTCGGTTCTGCCATCGTTTTACTTTGTTTTGCACGGCGCAGGCGCACGACTACCATAGCGCCAATAAGTACCACTATAACAAGTATTAAAGTGGGTAAAAGTAACGAGCTTGGGCTTTGTGCTACAGGTTGCGGCGCAATTACAGGCGCTGGTTTAGTTAACACCGGTGCTGGTTTTACAAGTACAGGCTTTTCAGACGCAGGTTGAACGCTTTGCTCTGGCGTCGCCGGTTTTACTTGCTCTATCACAGCTTCGTTTTTTTGCTCTGTAACTACTTGCTCGGGTGCTGCTTTTGTTGGCTCTGCATCAATTACTATTTCGTTACTGTTGGTATTTAGCTGATCGTTTATTTGTTGTTTTTGATCATTAGTTAAATTAAGGGTTTGCTCGTTGATGCTTTCTTTAACAGCTTCTTCAGTAGGTTTAATTACAGGGGCAGGTTCAACAATTTTAGGTTGTGGCTGAGTAATAATAGTCGGCTCAGGCTCTATTATTTGAGGCTTAGGTTGTGCTTGAATTTCTTTTGGCTTATTACAGTTGTTTTTGTAATCACGCGCAGCTTTACGATATTTTTGACTCGCTTTATTATTACTATTTTGCTGCATTTCTTGTTTAATTAAAATGCACATAGCTTCGTTGTATGCAGCACTTTGCGCACTATAAAATAAGGCAAAGCAAAGGGTAAATCTAATTAGTTTTGATATCATGAAGTTATGCGCTTAAATATTAATAGTTTGATTTTAAGCGCAAAATTAAAAATTATCCAGAGTAATACAACTAATCAATAACCATAAGGCTGCGATATTCATCGTAAGCAAATTGGTGGTCATACCGCTTATATAATCTTGGATTAATCTACAACGATAATAAAACTCGTATGCCGCAAAGTGATCGGGCTCTTCTTGCATCGCATCTATTGCGTGTTGGTAACTATTTAAGTGCTTTTTAGAGAGCTTTTTAATAAGTCGCGACTCTATTAATAAACGTGAATCGCCATTTAGTGCACGCTTAAAGTCATCCTTGTTTAGTAGCAGTAATGGTTTATAGCAATCGAGCAAACCATTAATTATGCGATACCCTTGTAGCTCTAATTTTTCGACTTCTTTGTTTGAAAATACATGCTCAAGCGCTACCTGCTTTAGTGTTTTAGTTACTGCATGTAGATGGCTTCTATCTTCTAAAAGCGCTTGGTTAAAATCGCCATGGTAAATAGGTTCTATATTTTCGATAAAGCGTTTTGCGGCGTGATTTACTAGCGGATGTAGCAATGCAACCCGCAGGTATATAAAAAATTCACTATTAAAATTATAGGGTTGTGCTTGTGCACGCTCTAGTGCGTAGTCTACGGCTTTGTCTACAAAATTTTGATGTTGAGCGTCGTCGATTAATAGATTTATTAATACTTTTTTGTAACTACTTTTAAGTTTTTCGCACAGCAACTCAGTGCTTATTATGTCTTTTTCTACGGCGTCTTCTATGTCGGCTAGGCAATACGAAATGTCGTCGGCGGCTTCCATTATGTAACTTGCAGGATGGCGGCAGTAAGGCTCAATAGTGAGCTCTTTTTGTAGCGCTTCAACAAAGTTTTTTTCGCTGTAGTAGTAACCTACTTTTTTCATTAAATAGTTTTTATTTTGCGGAGTGTCTTTTACATCAAGCCCAGCAGGGCGAGTGTATTTTAAAATACCAGCACTCTGGCTGTAGGTTAAATTAAGCGTTTGCAAAGAATGAATTATACGTATGCCTTGAGCGTTGCCCTCAAAGTTACAAATATCGAGCGCAAGGTGTTTAAAAACAACACCTATACCGGTGTTTGGTTCTTTACAGCGTTCGGGTGTTACGCTTGCTAGGTTGTTATTAAACCAGTGGTTAATAGCCGCTTCGCCAAAATGTCCAAACGGTGGGTTGCCTATGTCGTGCATTAGGCAGGCCATTTCTACTAAGCTTTCTAGTGGGCGCTCTAGGTCGGTTAAGCCGTAATCTTTTTGTTGCTCATAGCTTAAATTAGCAAAAATACGTTGCACTATAAAACGACCAACCTGTTGTACTTCAAGCGAATGGGTAAGGCGAGAGCGCACAGCTGCGTTGCGCTCAAGCGGAAACACTTGTGTTTTTTGCTGCAGCCTGCGAATAGCGGCACTGTTAATAATACGTCCACGGTCGCTTTCTAGCGCCATCTGTAAGTTAGAGGTTGTGCGGTACATTCGTGCTGGCGTTATTTTTTTACTAAAATCTATGGTCATCTTTATACTTGTCCTTTTTTACAATTGATGACTGGCATAGTTTTTAGCACATAGTCATTTGTCTTTAATATACAGGGTTTAATCTATCAGTTTGTATCATAAAGTAACAACTTGCTTTAAAATAATTTTTTGAGTAATTGTTGTGCATTTATAGGTGTTTATAATGAAACAGTGGATTTTAAAGGCAGTATCAATTTGCCTAATGTTAGGAATGAACAGCGCATTTGCTGCAAAAGAGCAAACTGTGGTGCTTGTATCAATTGATGGCCTGCGTTGGGATTATATTGAAAAACACGGCGCGCCAAATTTAAAAGCAATGGCCGAGCGCGGTGTTCGCGCACAAAAGCTAATACCTGTTTATCCAACTAAAACGTTTCCTAATCATATTTCTATTATTACGGGCTTACTGCCGGTAAACCATGGCATTGTTGATAATAGCTTTTGTGATAAAGCGCGTAAGAACGACTGTTACAGCATGGGCAAAGCATTAGGCGATAGCACATGGGTAAAGGGTATTCCGCTTTGGAATTTAGCAAAAATGCAGGGGCTTAAATCGGCTACTTATTTTTGGCCTGAGTCAGATGCATTATTTAACGGCATGACACCAGATTACTTTTATCACTATTCTAAATACAGCGATTACCAAAGCCGTGTTGATCAAATTATTCAGTGGTTAAGTTTACCAAAAGCACAGCGCCCACGTTTTATTGCGAGTTACTTTTCGCTAGTTGATAGCATGGGCCATGAATTTGGGCCAGACGCACCACAAACGCGTGATGCAGTTAAACAGCTTGATGAATTAATGGGGCAATTACAAACTCGCTTAAGTAAATTAGAGCAAGAGGTAAACTTAGTTATTGTGTCGGATCATGGTATGACGAGTATAGATCCAGATAAAAGCATTGATGTAACCACACTGCCTCAAGATGAAAACTTTTTAGTTAAAAATACTGGTCCACGTTTACTTATTTATACTCAGCCTGATGCTAAAAACGCTGATATTGAAGGTTACAAAGCACGTTTACGAGATGCGTCAAACGGTCGTTATACAGTATTAACTGACGAGCAATTAGCAGCGTATCATTACAATAAAGGCACTCGCGTAGGCGATATTGTGGTGCAAACTACAGCGCCAGCGGTATTTACCAATGGTAAAAAACCAACCTATTTAGGGACTCACGGTTATGCATATACCGAGGATATGGCAGCATCATTTATTGCTGTAGGCCCTGCATTTAAACAAGGTGTAAGCCTTAAAGAAGTAAATAATCTTGATATTTACCCAGTACTGGCAAAAGTGATGGGACTTAAATTGTTAAACAAAGTAGATGGCAATGGTAAAACATTAATGCCAGCAATTAAGCAAAAAATCGTTGTGCATTAGCTTAATCTAAAAGAGCGCGTAAGCGCTCTGCAGGGAAGAACATGTTAAAACTTTAAAGTGGGCTATTTAGCCTAATGCCGATCAGTTAAGAAATATTTAACGATCCATTGACCGATCTTCTGGTTAGTTTATAAAGGCTTCTGAATTTATTCAGGAGCCTTTTATTTTGCAACTCACTACCGCACTTTCTCTAGCCAATAGCTACGCACCCAATTCAGAAGGCTTAGGTCAACTGAGTGATTTTTTATGCCCTGAGTTTATCAAACAATGCGCAGAAACCGCAGGTGTCGCGACGATAAGGAAAAGAAGGCTTCCTGTTGAGATGGCCGTTTGGACAGTCATTTGTATGTCGTTTTATCGTGAAGACCCACTGTGGAGTATTGTCAGTAAATTAGGGCTCGCTTTACCAGGTAAAAAAGAACTCGTTGCGCCCAGCGCGGTTGTACAGGCTAGGCAGCGGCTTGGGGCTGATGCCGTTAAACAGGTTTTTGAGCAAAGTCAGCAAATGTGGAATGCTGATGCGAACCATCCCACATGGTGCGGGCTATCACTACTGGGTGTTGATGGTGTCATTTGGCGCACACCGGATACTGCTGAAAATCAACATGCATTCTCCATGTGGAAAAATCAGTATGGTGACACGGCCTTCCCTCAGGTTCGCATGGTGTGTTTGATGGAGTTAACTAGTCATTTATTAATGGGGAGCGCCTTTGATAGTTGTCGTACTAGTGAAATGGTGTTGGCTGAAGACTTAATCGAGGCAACACCCGATAACTCACTGACGTTATTTGATAGAGGCTTCTATTCTCTAGGCTTACTCAATCGTTGGCATCATGCTGGGGTAAATAGGCATTGGCTTCAACCGATGAGAAAAGGCACGCAATATGAAATTGTTCGCTCTCTAGGTCGTCAAGACAAACTCATCAAGCTAAAAGCAACAGCACAAGCGAGAAAAAAGTTCGACGATTTACCAGAGAGCATTGAAGTTAGGCTAGTCACAAAAACGGTTAAGGGGAAAGAGGTGAATATACTCACTTCATTAACAGACCCAATGCGTTTCCCTAAGGCTGAAATTGTTGACCTCTATAGTGATCGGTGGGAAATTGAACTTGGTTATCGAGAAATGAAACAAACCTTACTGAATAGTCACTTTACGCTACGCAGCAAGAAACCTGAGATGATAGCGCAAGAATTATGGGGCGTAATGTTGAGCTATAACTTGCTCCGATACCAGATGGTGAAAATGGCGCAGAAAAAATCTGGGATATATGCAAAACACCTGAGTTTTACGACGTGTGCTATTAGTATTATTAACCTTATTCATACAATGTTTATAGAAAATGCAGGACGGATACCTAAATCAATAGAGCAATTACAAGCTCAAGTTGAATATCACATATTGCCGATAAAACGGGAGCGGGCGTATCCGAGGTGTGTGAAACCAAAACCCAGTAAATACCCCAATAAAAAAAGCCAGTCAGCTGTTAACTGACTGGCATTA
>NZ_AUTR01000062.1:0-17446 GCF_000497875.1 Pseudoalteromonas sp. S8-8 | reverse complement strand
CGCAAAAAAGCAAAACTAGAACGCGCAAGCAAACGTATTATTGAACGCCACCAATCACAAGATGGACTGGGCGAAGAGTTGATAACTCAGGACTTAAAACAAAAAGAAAAGCTGGATAGAAGTGCAGGTAAAATCACCGAGTTTTTAGCCACTCACGAAGAGAAAACAGGCAGTAAAGGCAAGCCTGTTAAAAGTAATATCACTGACCCAGATAGTGCGAAGATGACGACCTCAAAAGGGACAATTCAAGGCTACAACGGCATCGCGATAAACGATGATAAACATCAAATCATCCTGCAAGCACAAGCGTGGGGCTCAGTGGGCGAACAACAAACTTTACAGCCAGCCGTTGCACAATTAAAACAGCAGCTTGCTAAACTCAATACAGAAAAAATGGCAGATAAACACACCATCAAATTTACCGCAGACAGTGGGTTTAACAGCGAAGTAAATCTTGAGTTTATGGCGCAAAGTGGGTTCGATACCTACATTGCGGATAACCAATTTAGAAAACGAAATCCGCTATTTAAAGACAGCGAAACATACGAAACAGAGCAAGAAAAACGGCGACTAAAACGCAGCAAAGGCAAGCCTCGGTTATTTACCTCAGACGATTTTCATTATGATGAGACAACGCAAACATGCCGCTGCCCTGCAGGCAATGCCATGTGGCGAAGCGGGGTCAATGTAAACAGCCATAACCAGCAATACACGCGATTCTGTGGTTACTTAAAAGACTGTAAAACATGCCCGCTACAGCAGCAATGCATGCGAAAACCACCGATAGAAAGAGGACGACAAGTGCAGTTTATAAATAATGAATCGCGCAAAAAGCTGAGCTATGTCGATAAGATGAAAGTTAAAATAGACAGCCCAATCGGACGACGACAATACAGCAAACGGCTCGGCTGTATTGAACCGGTGTTCGGGAATATTACAGTGAACAAAGGCATGAATAAATTGACCTTACGGGGTCAAGCGAAAGTAAATGCGCAATGGCAATTGTATTGCCTTGTTCATAATATAGAAAAGCTGAAAAATACGATACATTAAAAAGGGGAAGCCCTTTTAACCTAAATTAAAGCCACTCAAACACCCGTAATCCCTTCCAAAACGCCAATTAAAACAATATCAAACACTTCTATATTCTGCATAAAAATATAGTAATCAATTGAACCAAAATAGGAACTCAGCTATGGTTTGTTTATCAATAAAAACAAATTTAAAAACGAGTTAATCTACAGGCTCGTTAGCACTATCAGAGGTTCTATTGAAAGTTGAGAGTATTCGAGAATGCGAAAACGGTGAGTTTGTAGCAGATATACACCTTGAAAATGGTGAGCACTATTTCACAACCGAATACTTTTCTACTTTTAAAAAAGCAGATGAATGGGTTACACCTTGGTGTGAGTGGGCGAATAAAGTTTCTTTTGGGACTATCGATAGCGTTTATTATATTATTCAGGTACCAGACTCTTGGGCTGGACCACCTAAAAATGCACACCCTTTACATGGGCTATTTATAAAGATTGGTAGATCTAAAAATGTACTCCAGCGTTTACAAAATTTACAAACTGGTACGTATGGCCAATTAATTATTGGCGCATTAGAACCAGGAGGCTCTGCTAGAGAGGCTGAATTACACCAAAAGTTTTCTCATCTAAGAAGACAAGGCGAATGGTTTTCTTGTAATGAACCTCTTTTTAAACATGTTTTTCGTACATGGTATAAAAATAAAATGCTTCCTCCTGAGCACCAAGAGAAAATGCAAATACTTGCGCAGCGTAGTAATGATTACCGTATTATGCGTGATCTAATTGGTGGAGCACCTGATACAGTAAATCCATCGCTTGACGATGAATGGCACGGAACAACTTTTGTAGATCTAGTATATAGTTCTTTGGCAAAGTCGTTAAAATAGTGCTAACAAGACGATCCAATAAGGACAAAAAACAGTTAGTTTTGCTCCAGCGTGAATTACAGTGACACCCAATCTAAATCTTGTAATGCTTTAAAAACGCTTAGGGTTAATTAAAGGAGATCATTTTTTAATTGAATTTGGCTGTTGGAGTTATTTTACAGTCTCGTTAGTTGCCAAGGATAATAATGAGAACATTTCAGCTTTTAGGTTTTATACTTGCGATTGTTGGGTTTATTTTAGGCTACGTGATGCTAGCCCCAATTGATGGTGAAGCATCCGACGCTTCAGCAGGAGGTACAGGCATAGGCATTATGTTTATGGTGTTACCTATACTTGGTTGGTCTGCGTTAATATTAGTGCCCTCTTCAGTAGCATTGTTCAACCATGAAGTAAGAGAACGCACTTATTTCAGAGGCAATTTTTGGCTAAACCTCTGGAAAGTAAACCTAGTTATTTCTTTTGGATATATTGCCGTTGTACTATATTTTGCTTACATATGGTTTAAGGGCAGCATTGGCAATTAATAAGACTTTAAATGCCTAATACCTTTAATTCATTCTTACCTACTAACATCTAACCCAAGCTAAGCACTAACAACCATCAGGTTTAACACCATTAGCATTAAACCTGACAGCCCAAACTCCCTAGCCAACGTTAATTAGTTGGCATTAAATAGATTTCTCGTACGCTGTTGCGCTGGTTTGCTTCAATAGCAAACAATACCGCGTCGGCTACATCTTGCGGGTCGAGTTTGTCGGGTTTAGCTTCATCAAAAAACGGGGTGTTTACCATACCTGGTGCTATGGTTGTGCAGCGGCCGTTCCACTCACTCATTTCCTCAGCTAAGTTTTGTCCAAAGCCATAAGCAAACCATTTAGTTGCACCGTAAATAGAGCCACCAATTGGCTTACGGCCAGCGGCAGAGCTGGTTAATATAAAGTGACCTTTGTTTTGGCGTAAATGCGGCAGGGTTAATTTTGCAGTCCACAGTAGGGCTTTAATGTTTATATCGATCATGGTTGACCATTCATCTGGGTCACCTTTTTCGGTGCCTGCGGTTGAAACACCCATACCCGCGTTAGCAAAGGCTACATCTAATCGGCCAAACTTTTCAATGCCTTTGGTAACTACGTTTTCAAGCGCGGTAAAGTCGGTTGCATCTGCGGCTACGCTCAGTGCGTTATCTGATCCTAGCTCGGCAACAAGTTGGTTAAGTTGCTCTTCTCTACGGGCGGTTAATATAACTTTATGACCGTTGTTTACTAAGGTTTTTGCCGTTGCTTCACCAATGCCACTAGAAGCGCCGGTTATGAGTACTATTTTCTCTTTTGCCATGGTTTTTTCCTTATTAACAAATGAATAAAGGCGCAGCTCAATGTGCGCCATGCAGTTATTGGGCTATGTCAAAATTGACTGATAAATCGTCAGCTTGCGTTAGGCTAATTTGTTTTAGTTGATAAATATTAAAATCAGCATCTACTTGCTCTGCATCGTCTATGTGTGCGCTACACGTATAAGCAAGTTGATAGTCGCCTGGTGTTATGAATGCGAGTTCAAATTCGTATTTATTATCGTCTGCATCAAATACAACATTGGCAGTAGCTAACGGAGCGTTATCAGGCGTTTGGTCATCTATTTCATGAATATCTGTTGGGGTTTGTGCCTGCGCAGAGTAAAGGTAAACAGCATGGCCAAATGATGAATCATCAGCGGCAAGATCAATGTTGTCAGTCTCGCAATTGTTTATAAGTGTTTGGCTTACAGTGCCTTCAATATCTTGTGATTCAGAAAGGTTTTGTAAACGCACACCGCGAGGTTTTAAAAATACTTCGTTATTATTTTGTGGATCAACTAACGATTTTTTTAAATCAAACTCTAATACAAACTCGTTGTCGGTTTGATTGAGTGTAAAGCCATTTAGCTGTATTTCACCCACGCCATCATTACCTTTTCTTTTTACGATAAGCGGTGCAATGCTGCCGTCTTCGTAAACTACGTGAGATGTTAAACTAAGGTTGTTTGTGTCGCCGTTTATTACTTGCGCGCGGATCCACGAATAATCACCTGCAGGTACTT
The DNA here is from genome assembly GCF_000497875.1 of Pseudoalteromonas sp. S8-8. NCBI lineage: Bacteria > Pseudomonadati > Pseudomonadota > Gammaproteobacteria > Alteromonadales > Pseudoalteromonadaceae > Pseudoalteromonas > Pseudoalteromonas sp. S8-8. The sequence continues at coordinate 13,449 of NZ_AUTR01000062.1, read as the reverse complement.
CTTGATCATCAAGTAATTGAAAAATATCGTCGCCCGTATAGTCTAGTAAGTTGACCATTTGCGCTAAGGTGGCATCGTTTTTAGAACGAGTTTCAAAGCTAACTTCTTCACCTTCTTGGGCTTTAATTGTTATTGAATCAAATACAACGTTAACTTGTTTTAAACCAGTGACTGGAGCGTCGGAAATTCCTAAGCTAAAAGTGGTTTTATCACTTGTTTGCGGTGGGGTTGTTTCAGCATCATCATTTGATGAGCCGCAGCCTGCTAAGGCAAAAATAATAGCGCTACTTAATATTGTTGATTTAAAGTTCATGGTTGTTTCCTCTTATTTGATTTGTTAAGTGTATGTATTTAACCCTTAACCTAAATTGAATTAAAAATATGAGGAGTTAGAACTTTTAACATGATGTTTTAAAACGTTTTTAATTTCATCGATTTAATTGTTTTTTACTATATACTCGCGCCACTTCTTTTGAAGTCGGTTTTATTAGATTTAACCATTATTTTGCTGAGTTTCAGCCACATTTATCGGAACAAACATGAAAGATAAACTCTTAGCGTTTTGGCAAAGCCATTCAGAAACAATCATCACTTTAGGATACAAAGTGATTTTAGCGTTGGTGATTTTAGTTGCGAGTGCCTTAATTGCACGCTCGGTTAAAAAAGCGATTAAAAACTCTAAATCGCCATTAAAAAGAGTGGATAGTACGCTGCTTCCTCTTTTATCGAGTATTGCTGGTTATTTAGTTTATATAATTGGTGGGCTATTTATTTTAGATATTTTTGGCGTTAATACGGCCAGTTTAATTGCGCTAATGGGTGCTGCTGGTTTAGCGATTGGTTTAGCCCTTAAAAATACGCTGAGCAATATTGCTGCGGGTATTATGCTGCTAATACTCAGACCTTTTAAAATAGGCGACTTTGTTGATGCCAGTGGCACGCTTGGTACTGTGAGTGAAATAAACCTATTTACCACTATTTTTAAAACCACCGACGGTCTTTATATTGCATCGCCTAACGGCAAAGTATGGGGTGGCAATATTAAAAACTTTACCCGTAATGGCAAAAGACGAATGGATATAGTGGTGGGTATTTCGTATGCCGACTCTATTGACGTTGGCTTAAATGTACTTAAAGAATTAGCCGCATCAGAGAGCCGATTACTCGCAGAGCCAGCCCCTAAAGTAATGGTAACTTCAATAGGCGAAAGCGCAGTAAATATACAATTACGTGCGTGGGCTGTTAATGGTGATTATTGGCAAACTGTGTGGGATTTAAATAAACGTGTTAAAGAAGCTATTGAAGATGCTGGGCTGAGTATTCCGTTTCCGCAGCGTACGCTGCATATATCTGAGTCTATGGCGTCGGCAATAACTGTTAACAAAGATGCTTAAATATGTATTAACATAAACATAAGCACAAATAAAAATAGCGAGCCTTGGCTCTCTATTTTTGTATTAGCCTTTGTGTAGGCTGAGGGATTAACCTTCTAATTGAAAGTCGTACACTGAGCCTAAATTAAGTAGCTGCGTTAGCTCATCAAGTGCTTGGTAGCTCTCGGTGAGTAGGGCTGAGTCTGCAAAGTCACTTGCGCCTAATTTGTCGCGGTAGTTACGTTTTGCCCAGTCACACAGTTGTGTGTATTTAGTATCAGTTAAAATAACCTCTGGGTTTACTGCAGCAAGTTCTTGCTCGTTAAGGGCTACACGTAAACGCAAGCAAGCTGGGCCGCCGCCATTTTGCATACTTTGGCGTAAATCAAAAAACTGTACTTGGTTTACTGGGTTATCAGCCATAATCATTTCTTCAATGTAGGCGTTAACCGCGCTGTTGCGTTTACATTCTTGTGGTGCCACTAACAGCATTGAACCATCTTCAAGGCTCACTAGCTGGCTATTAAATAAATAACTACTTACAGCGTCGGTAATGCTTACTTTATCGGTAGGTACTTCAATAATATAAAATTCTTTATTGCCCACATACGCTTCGCGAATATCTTGCAATGCCAAAGCTTGGTTTAAAAATGCTTGCTGGTGGCACAGTAATACGTTGGCGTTACCTACTGCAATTACATCGTTATGAAACACGCCTTGGTCTATTACGTCTGGATTTTGCTGTAGTAAAATTTGGCTTGAATCTTTTAGGTTATGTAAGCGACAAATTGCTTCTGAGGCTTCGAGTGTTTGCCTTGCAGGAAACTTAGCTGGTTTTGGTAATTGGCTGTTAAACGCACTGGCACCAAATACAAACATTTCAAGGCCTTGCTCGCCGTGGCTGTCACAAAAACGAGTATGGTTTGCTGCTCCTTCGTCGCCAAAAAAGCCTTGGTCGGGCAAATGGGTATGATGCGCAAAGTATTTGTCGTTGTTAAACATCGCTTTTAATAAGCGTGTAGTGGTTGCAGGCTCTAATGAACGATGAAACTTATTATTTAAATTAGCTGAAGTAAAATGTACTTTGCCGTCGGTTGTATCTGGAGATGGCGATACCGTAGCTGCATTGGCTGTCCACATTGCAGACGCTGAATAACACGCGCGTAATAAAATAGGATCTGCTTTAAATGCTTTATGAATTACTTGTGCATCGTTACCGGTAAAGCCTAAGCGGCGCAGTACGTTTAAGTCGGGGCGCGCATGAGGGGCAAATACACCTTGAGTTAGGCCTTTGTCGTGCATGGCTTTCATTTTTTCAAGGCCTTGAAGCACTGCCTCTTGAGGATTTGAAAAGCTTGCTGCGTTATTTAACGAGGCAACATTACCATACGATAAACCAGCGTAGTTGTGAGTAGGGCCAACTAAGCCATCAAAATTAACTTCCAAAGCGTGCATACACGTTCCAACTAAAATTTTTCAATAGGGTGCAACAATACAACGCAATAGGGTTGCTTGCAAAGTTATAAACGCAGTGTTTTTACTAATTTTTTCGATGTTTTTAAATGTGTGATTTTTGTAGGGAGCTTCGTTTTTATATCAGGCGGCTAATAAGTAATTAAATAAGGTTTATTCATAAATTTCATAGTGTGCAAAAGCTTAGCCTAAAGTAGGTTTATACATTTAAGCTTTATGCCAAGCCTTTACACAATACGATGCTACTTAACATAGGCGCGTTCTTTATCAGCGGTAGTGCGGGTATTTGTTGGATCATTAACTTGCCAAACGCTAATGTCTAAACGCCATAAAAGGTAAAGGGTATGGTATAAATTGAACATGGTTTTTCCTTGGTATTTTCACTGAACACATCAGTTTATAGGAAGAAGTATGCCAACATTAACTTGAATATTTTATGAATAGAAATCAGTTATTTAGTATTTAAGTGTAAATACATACTTAAGGATTAGCACCAAAGAGGTGAAGTATTACTAAAAGATGCACCAACGTGGTGTGTTTTTAACAAAAAGCCCTGCAACTATTAGGTCACTTAAATGTGCAAGGCTTTTTAAAAAATACAGTCACTCAAAAAGTAAATTAACGGCCTACTTTTCCTTTTACTAAAGGCTCGAACGACATTACTTTAAACTTACCGTGGCTTTGATTTTTGCCATTATTAAGTACAGGCGAATTATGTAAATCGTCAACGGTAAAGTATATTTTATGATCCGCTCCGTAACTAAAACCATCAGGCCAGCTCAAACGTTCGTCTTTAAATAATACTTCGTAGTCGCCAGTGGGTTTAACTACGCCAATTGCGCCATTGGTTATGTCGGTTACATATACGTTACCGCCGCCATCAACAATAATACCGTCTGAAATTGGCTTAGTGCCGTAACGCGTAACTTTGTCTTCAAGCGCTTTAGCCGGAAGGCTCTCGTTATTTATATCGCTGGTGGCAATGCGGTAAACCGACGTGCCCGACATAGAGCCAAAGTAAAGCCAGTCTTCGTTAGGGTCAAGCGTAATAGGGTTAACACCTAAGCGGGCAGGTTGTCCGCCAAGGCTCATTGTGCGCCCATCAATAACCATATCGATATTTTCGGCAGTGGTGTAATGGCTATTTTGTAACACTCTGCGTGCGACACCTGTTTTAAGGTTAACCGTAATAATAGCGGCTTGGCTGCCTTGGGCTGTGTCAGCAATGTATACAACGCCATGCTTATTATCGATGACTAAATCGTTTAAAAACGAGGTGTCGGTAATGGTCGGTTTAGCCAGATAAATAATTTTATGCAGTTGCTCTTTGTTTGTATCCCAACCTACTAAGCGCCCAGCGTGATCGGGCCCTGAAGTGTCAAGCATCCATAAAACGCCATCGCTTGATACGTTTATACCAAGTACATCGTAAAAACCTTTACCGTTATTGTACGCGTATGCCCATTCTTCATTAGGGTAGGGCTTAGTTGTACCATCGCTTAAAAGCTCCATAATTTTTTGCTTTTGGCCAAAAAAACCATGCACAGATAAAAATTTCCTGCCCGATGGGGTAATAGCAATGTTACCCGGTGGGTGCTGCGCATCAAAAGTGGCTACTGTTTTTAAATCAGCATTTTGATTAGCAGTATTAGCAGATACAGCGTTGCTACCTAAAAGTGCCGTGCTACACGCCGCAGCTAATAGTAATTTTTTAATATGAGTCATTTTTAAAACCTTTTAAAACACGTTTATTGTTTAAAAATTAAGAGCCTAATCGGCTAAGTCGTTTACTACTAAATCGAGCAGCTGCATCAACTGCTTCGCTTGTTTTGCATCTACACTATCAAATTTACATAAAATATTTTTAGGAATATCGGCTGCTTTTAACTTAAGTGATTGGCCATACTGGGTTAGCTGCACTAGGCGTTTGCGTTTGTCGTGCTCATCTTTAATAACAGCCAGTAATGATTTGTCGCTCATTTTTTTGAGTATTTGGGTCATAGCACCGCCATCTATCGCGGTTTTATCTATTAGCTCTGCAATTGTTATTTCGTCTTGCTCCCACAGGGCCATCATTACTACGTATTGCGGGTAAGTTAAATTTAGCGCGTTTAAAGGCTCGCGATACGCACGCACAATGCTGTTAGATGCCATGTATAACCGATGACATAACTGATTTTTTAACTTTAATTGCTCAAACGCCATAACGTTATCCTTTATTTCGATACATGCTATTTTAATTTGCATGCAAAGTATTTGCAATCTCTAATTACTTGATCTATTATTTTGCACACAAACTAAATTGATTGATATTTTAAAACTTTGGAGTTCATTATGAATGTATTACAAAACGTAGCTTACACAGCAAAAGCAACTGCAACTGGCGGCCGTGAGGGCGTAGCTAAATCTGATGATGGTCGTTTAGATGTAAATTTATCAACACCTAAAGGTTTAGGCGGAGACGACGGACAAGGCACTAACCCAGAGCAATTATTTGCCGCAGGTTATGCAGCATGTTTTATTGGCGCACTTAAATTTGTAGCAGGTAGCGAAAAAATAGATTTACCAAGCGACACACATATTAATTCTGAAGTGTCTATTGGTGCTATTGAAGGCGGTTTTGGTATTGCGGTAAAACTAGCTGTATCACTAGGTGATATGGATAAAGCTGCAGCGCAAACGCTTGTAGATAAAGCACACCAAGTATGCCCATATTCAAACGCAACACGTGGCAATATTGAAGTAGAGCTTTCAGTTATTTAATAACTAAATAAAGAAAAGTTATAAAAGCACACAACGACAATTAGTCGTTGTGTGCTTTTTTGCGTTTAAGGCATAAAAATTAAATATACGATAAAACGCATATTCACTATTCCATATGTTGTTATTTTGTTTTATTGTGTATGCATAAGCACTGTGAGGACAGTATGGAACAATTCAACCCACTTCAATTTTATAAATGCCTAGCGGACGATACACGTTTAAAAGCAATGCTGCTAATTAGCCACGAAGAAGAGCTGTGTGTATGCGAGCTTGTTGCTGCACTTAAATTAAGCCAACCTAAGGTATCTCGCCATTTAGCACAGTTAAGACAATGCGGATTATTGAGCGACCGTAAACAAAATCAATGGGTGTACTACAGTATTAACAAAGCACTGCCAGAGTGGGCTAAAAATGTATTAACGCAAACGCTTACTGCTAACTCTTCATTTTATCAAAACGATTTAACGCGCTTAAACGCTATGGGTAATCGCCCTGAACGTGCAGCTAGCTGTTGTAACTAATAAATTAACTTATTAAAGGTATTAATTATGACTATTAAAGTAGGTATTAACGGTTTTGGCCGTATGGGACGTTTAACACTGCGTGCAGCAGTTGATTGGCCAGAAATAGAGTTTATTAAAGTAAATGATGTAGCGGGCGATGCTAAAACACACGCACATTTAATTGAATTTGACTCAGTGCATGGCCGCTTAGCACAACACATTACCAGTGATGAAAACTCTTTTAGTGTAGGTAAACACACGATTGCAGTTACCAACAACAAAACCATAAATGAAACTGATTGGTCAGATTGCGATGTAGTAATAGAGGCCAGCGGTAAAATGAAAACCACTGAGCTGTTAAATCAATATTTAGCGCAAGGTGTTAAGCGCGTTGTAGTAACGGCTCCTGTGAAAGAAGACGGTATTTTAAATATAGTAATGGGTGTAAACGATGACCTATATAACCCAAGTGAGCATAAAATTGTTACAGCTGCTTCTTGCACAACTAACTGTTTAGCGCCAATAGTAAAAGTACTCCAAGAAAAAGTGGGCATTAAACACGGCTCAATGACCACTATTCACGACATTACTAATACCCAAACGATTATAGATGCACCCCACAAAGACCTACGCCGTGCACGTTCGTGCGGTACTAGTTTAATACCAACCACAACAGGTAGTGCAACGGCTATTACGCATATTTTTCCTGAGCTTAAGGGTAAATTAAACGGCCATGCTGTGCGTGTACCTCTTACTAACGCATCCATTACTGATTGTGTTTTTGAGCTTGAGCGCGGTGTTACACAAGATGAAGTAAACACTTGGTTCAAAAATGCTGCAAATAACGAGCTAAAAGACATTTTAGGCTACGAAGAAAGACCGCTTGTATCTATAGATTACAAAACAGATCCACGTAGTTGCACCATAGATGCGCTTTCAACTATGGTAATTAACAACACTCAGCTTAAATTATACGCTTGGTATGATAACGAATGGGGTTATGCAAACCGTACCGCTGAGCTAATGCTTAAAGTTGCACAAAGTGATGTGGTTTAATCTCGTTTAAAAAGGTTTAAATTCATGCTTGTGCAGTTAGCTAATTTACCAAGCTCTATAAAACAATATTTAATAATTACCGGTAATTACTGGGCATTTACCCTTACTGATGGCGCACTAAGGATGCTGGTGGTGCTGTATTTTCATCAGTTGGGTTATGGTGCATTTGCAATAGCCATGTTGTTTTTGTTTTATGAAATTTTTGGGGTGATCACCAATTTAGTAGGTGGTTGGCTTGGGGCATATTTAGGGTTAAACAAAACCATGAATGTAGGGCTTGGGCTACAACTTGTAGCTTTAGCTATGCTTTGCGTGCCTGGGGATTGGCTAACCGTTGCCTATGTTATGGCAGCGCAAGCACTGAGCGGTATAGCTAAAGACTTAAATAAAATGAGCGCAAAGAGCGCCATTAAGTATTTAGTACCACAAGACGATGCAGGACAAAGCCAATTATATAAATGGATTGCCATACTTACAGGCTCTAAAAATGCGTTAAAAGGAGTGGGCTTTTTTTTAGGTGGCTTGCTACTTACCGTATTTGGTTTTGTGGGGGCATTAATAAGCCTAATTGCTTTACTTAGTGTTGCGTGGGTTATTAGTTTAATTTTTTTAAAAGGCGATATTGGTAAAGCTAAAAACAAACCTAAGTTTAAAGAATTATTTTCTAAATCGCGGGCAATCAACTTACTTAGTGCAGCGCGTTTATGCTTGTTTGCGGCGCGCGATGTATGGTTTGTGGTTGCATTGCCGGTTTACTTAGCCGCTCAGTTTAACTGGGATCACTGGTGGGTAAGCGGCTTTATGGCTTTGTGGGTTATTGCGTATGGATTGGTGCAGTCGCAAGCACCGCGTATAACAGGGCAAAGTGATTCAAACTCACATTCAGTCAAAAAAGCGTATTGGTGGGTTGCTCTATTAAGTGGCGTAACTGGCATTTTAGCGTTGTTGATGCAATTTGATGTAGCGGTACATTTTACGCTTGTAATCGGCTTACTTATTTTTGGTGGTGTATTTGCTGTAAATTCATCGCTGCATAGTTACTTAATAGTAAGTTTTGCTAAAAACGATGGGGTGTCGCTCGACGTTGGCTTTTATTATATGGCCAATGCGATAGGGCGTTTGCTTGGTACGGTGCTTTCTGGCTGGGTTTTTCAGGTATATGGGCTCAGTGCGTGTTTATGGGTAAGTGTGTGTTTATTAATTGCAGCCTCAATTACAACGGCACGTTTGGCTAAACTTTAAAAAACTCAACGTATTGTATTAAATTCAATTTGTTTAACGATATTCATAGCTTCGTTGGTTAGATCTACTAAACTGTATCAGTAGTTTTAATTTAAAGGGTGTGATGAATGCGAGAAATATCGTTAGCAAAAAAGTTACTCTGGCTAAGTGTCGGTAGTATATTTATAACTGTACTAGTGCTATCAGGCATTTTGTGGTGGCAGTTATCATCAAGTAATAAGCAGTTAGCGACCAAATCCGAAGAGTACATTATTGTAGAAGTAGAAGAAAAGCTTAATGCTCATGCGGCTGGATACGGAGAAAAAATTGCTGGCTTTATTAATGAAGCTTACCGTGTTCCTTATTCATTAGCGGCATTACTTGGCGATGCAGCAAAACAAAACACTTTAGACCGAGATACAGTTGTCAGTATAAATAAAGCGGTTTTAGAACAAAACACTCTCTTATCATCTATTTATTCTCAATTTGAACCAAACGCTTTTGATGGGCAAGACTCTCAATATCAACAAGGGTATAAGCATTCAGTAGATAGTGCTGGTACGTTAGAGGTATACATAACTCGCGATCAAAAAGGTGTAATTGAACAACAAAAAGTAGCGAATGCCGCCGATAAATACATAACAACGCTTAATGAGTTTGGTATTCGTGAAGCGCAGTGGTATTTGTGCGCAAAAGACACACTTAAGCCTTGTATTATGGAACCGTATTTATACGAAATCCCATCGGGCGATTCGGTAATGCTAACTTCGTTAACCGTGCCTATTTTAAAGTCAGGCCAGTTTATTGGTTTAGCAGGCGTTGATTTAACTCTACCAACCTTTCAAGTAATGACTGAGCAGCTTTCTAAGCAGCTTTACAATGGTCAAGCTAAAGTAACCTTATTAAGTGATTTAGGTTTAGTTGTAGGCAGCAGTCATTATAAATCTAAATTAGGGCGCCCAATTAAAGAGGCTGTTAGTTCTACTATATTTAATGATATTGAAAAGTCTAAAGGGCAAAGCGGTATTTTTAAAACAAATAGTGAATATTTAGTAAATTATCCAATTGATATAAAACTAGCAAACACTCAGTGGTCATTAATCATAGAAGTACCTACAGACCTAGCACTTTCAGGGCCTGAAGCGCTAGAAAAAAACATGCAAGAAACAGCAGCATCACTCGGGTTTATTATTTTAATTACAGGCTTAATAATTGCTGTGGTTGCTTTTGTTATTATGAAATTAGTAATTGCAGGTGTAATAGCGCCGCTACAACAAATTCAACAGCGGGTTGATAACCTCGCAAGTTCTGAGGGTGATTTAACGCATACATTGCATGTTGATAGCCACGCAGAACTTATTGCATTAGCTGGTGGGTTTAATCGATTTTTAGCAAAACTACGTGATTTAATTTCTGAACTAAAAGCGGTGTCTGAGCAAACTAAACAGCAAGGCGAAATAGCACAACACATCGCTATTGATACTAAGCATAATGTTCAATCTCAATTTCAAGAAATTGAAAGTGTGGTAACGGCTATGAACGAAATGAGCGCAACAGCACTCGAAGTCGCCAGAGCATCAGAGCAATCAGCCCAACAAGCCGATGAAATAAATAGCTTGGTAGTAAGCAGTGAGTCGAGCTTATCGTCAGCGATGACACAAGTTAAAACGATGTCTGAAGAAATTAAAGAAGCAAACCAAGCAGTTGAAAAAGTCGCTTCGCGTAGTAAAGACATTACGCAAATATTAGATGTAATTCGTACTATTTCAGAACAAACAAACTTACTTGCACTTAACGCAGCCATTGAAGCTGCGCGCGCAGGTGAGCATGGGCGAGGCTTTGCCGTTGTTGCTGATGAAGTACGTGCACTTGCTTCTAAAACGCGTTCATCAACAGATGACATAAGCCAGTTAATTGATAGTTTATTATCTGAAGTAGGTAACGCATCTACCGTTATTGAAAAAGGCGTAGTACGTGCACAAAATGCCGTTGATGAAACATCGGTAGCTTTTGATGCTCTGCACAGTGTTGTTGTTAAAGTTGATGAAATAACCAATCAAATTACACATATTGCCACCGCTGCTGAAGAGCAAAGCTTAGTGACTGAAGAAATAAACCGTAATTTAACGCTTATATCTGATGCCGCATCGCAGCTTGCTGACTTATCTACACAAGCAGGGGATAGCAGCGAAGCGCTTAATGCACTTGTTGCCCAGCAAGATAATGAGCTAAATAAGCTTAAAACGTAACTTATAAATTAAGTTTTAAGCACAAAAAAATGGCCAGTTAATACTGGCCATTTTTATTTAGTAAAATAAGTATAACTTGTTGAGAATGCTCGATAACTGCTATTTATAACTTTTTAATCAACATAAACATTTGGTTGATCATTGGCTCAGCAAATTGATCTACATTAGGACGATTAAAATAACCGCGTAAACCTGTAAATTGCACCTGAAAAAAGCGCGCATATTCAACAGCGGTCAACGTATTACTTAACTCACCTTTGTTTATTGCTTGTGTAAACAACTGCGTTAAATAAGCTTCAAATTGAGCGGTTAAATCTAAGCTTAGCTCATATAGGTTTGAGTCTTTTTCTGCAAACTCGCTGTTTGCTTTAACCAGCATACAAATAGCGCTTGGGCTGCAATCTTTTGTTTTAATGACCACATTTTCAACAAATGCACGTAACCCACCAAGTACTGTATCTGCACTTGATAGAAACCCCTCTATTTGGGTTTTCATTTGTACTGTGTAATCTTTCAGCGATTCGCAGTATAGCCCTTCTTTAGAGCCAAACGCAGAGTAAATACTACCCGGGCGCATATTAACGGCTTCTTGTAAGTCACGCGTTGAGGTTGCATGAAAACCTTTTTGCCAAAATAGCTGGCTTGCAACGCGAACTACATTATCGCGTTCAAATTTAACCTTATTAGCCATATCATTCTCAATCAATTTGAACATTTGCTCAATTTTAACTTGAACAGTCGCTCAAAATCAAATACTATGTGTCTCGAAGTTACTTAAAACTATTAATTATTAGGAGCTAACCATGGCCGAATTTACTTTATACACTCAAGAAAACGCACCAGAAGAAGCAAAACCGTTACTAGCTGATTCAGTAGCAGCATTTGGTATGCTTCCTAACTTACATGCAGTAATGGCTGAAGCACCAACATTACTTAAAGGTTACCAAGTACTGCATGAGCTGTTTCAAAAAACATCATTCAATGCAGAAGAGCTAACAGTAGTATGGCAATCAATTAACGTTGAGCACGCATGTCATTACTGTGTTCCTGCTCACAGTGGTATTGCAGCGGCAATGAAAGTTGATCAAGGTGTTGTTGATGCACTTGTAAACAAAACACCACTTGAAAACCCTAAGCTAGAAACTCTTCGTGAAACTACACTCGCAATGACACGTGAACGTGGCGTGATCAGCGATGAGCAAATCGAAAAATTCTTTGCAGCAGGTTACGGTAAGCAACAACTACTTGAAATTATTGTAGGCTTGTCTCAAAAAGTAATGAGCAACTACACTAATCACCTTGCTGATACACCAGTAGACGCTGCATTTAAAAAATATGTAAAATAAATACGATTTTATAAATGACAAAAGGCAGCCTAGGCTTAATGCCGATCAGTTAAGAAATATTTAACGATCCATTGACCGATCTTCTGGTTAGTTTATAAAGGCTTCTGAATTTATTCAGGAGCCTTTTATTTTGCAACTCACTACCGCACTTTCTCTAGCCAATAGCTACGCACCCAATTCAGAAGGCTTAGGTCAACTGAGTGATTTTTTATGCCCTGAGTTTATCAAACAATGCGCAGAAACCGCAGGTGTCGCGACGATAAGGAAAAGAAGGCTTCCTGTTGAGATGGCCGTTTGGACAGTCATTTGTATGTCGTTTTATCGTGAAGACCCACTGTGGAGTATTGTCAGTAAATTAGGGCTCGCTTTACCAGGTAAAAAAGAACTCGTTGCGCCCAGCGCGGTTGTACAGGCTAGGCAGCGGCTTGGGGCTGATGCCGTTAAACAGGTTTTTGAGCAAAGTCAGCAAATGTGGAATGCTGATGCGAACCATCCCACATGGTGCGGGCTATCACTACTGGGTGTTGATGGTGTCATTTGGCGCACACCGGATACTGCTGAAAATCAACATGCATTCTCCATGTGGAAAAATCAGTATGGTGACACGGCCTTCCCTCAGGTTCGCATGGTGTGTTTGATGGAGTTAACTAGTCATTTATTAATGGGGAGCGCCTTTGATAGTTGTCGTACTAGTGAAATGGTGTTGGCTGAAGACTTAATCGAGGCAACACCCGATAACTCACTGACGTTATTTGATAGAGGCTTCTATTCTCTAGGCTTACTCAATCGTTGGCATCATGCTGGGGTAAATAGGCATTGGCTTCAACCGATGAGAAAAGGCACGCAATATGAAATTGTTCGCTCTCTAGGTCGTCAAGACAAACTCATCAAGCTAAAAGCAACAGCACAAGCGAGAAAAAAGTTCGACGATTTACCAGAGAGCATTGAAGTTAGGCTAGTCACAAAAACGGTTAAGGGGAAAGAGGTGAATATACTCACTTCATTAACAGACCCAATGCGTTTCCCTAAGGCTGAAATTGTTGACCTCTATAGTGATCGGTGGGAAATTGAACTTGGTTATCGAGAAATGAAACAAACCTTACTGAATAGTCACTTTACGCTACGCAGCAAGAAACCTGAGATGATAGCGCAAGAATTATGGGGCGTAATGTTGAGCTATAACTTGCTCCGATACCAGATGGTGAAAATGGCGCAGAAAAAATCTGGGATATATGCAAAACACCTGAGTTTTACGACGTGTGCTATTAGTATTATTAACCTTATTCATACAATGTTTATAGAAAATGCAGGACGGATACCTAAATCAATAGAGCAATTACAAGCTCAAGTTGAATATCACATATTGCCGATAAAACGGGAGCGGGCGTATCCGAGGTGTGTGAAACCAAAACCCAGTAAATACCCCAATAAAAAAAGCCAGTCAGCTGTTAACTGACTGGCATTA
>NZ_AUTR01000061.1:0-28208 GCF_000497875.1 Pseudoalteromonas sp. S8-8 | reverse complement strand
TGTGTCCCCATCGTCTAGAGGCCTAGGACACCGCCCTTTCACGGCGGTAACAGGGGTTCGAATCCCCTTGGGGACGCCACTTACTTATTTTAAGTATTGTGTAAAGCAGTGTGACACCGCACTCTCTATGCACGACGTTATCAAGAGTACTAATCTCTTGGGGACGCCACTTACTTATTTTTAATAGGAAAGTGAAGTGTTATTAAGAAAGCTCGCCTGAAACGAGTCTAAAAATTCAGTTGTCCTAGTGACACATTTATGTGTCCCCATCGTCTAGAGGCCTAGGACACCGCCCTTTCACGGCGGTAACAGGGGTTCGAATCCCCTTGGGGACGCCACTTACTTATTTTTAATAGGAAAGTGAAGTGTTATTAAGAAAGCTCGCCTGAAACGAGTCTAAAAATTCAGTTGTCCTAGTGACACATTTATGTGTCCCCATCGTCTAGAGGCCTAGGACACCGCCCTTTCACGGCGGTAACAGGGGTTCGAATCCCCTTGGGGACGCCACTTACTATTTATAGTATTGTATTAAGCAGTGCGACACCGCACTCTCTATGCACGACGTTATCAAGAGTACTAATCTCTTGGGGACGCCACTTACTATTTTAAGTATTGTATAAAGCAGTGTTACATAACACTCTATATGCACGATGTTATTAAGAGTATCAATCTCTTAGCTATGTCATTTACTACTTAGATAGGGAAGTGCAGTGTTATTAGAATAAAACCACAAATTAATACCCTCATTTTACACTTCATTCTTATATCAATCTATTTACACTTTGTTACAAAACCAAACCCATAATCGCTCCATATTCCTTGTTGTACTTTTAATTAGTCTTTAAACTCATTGAGTTAATTTAAATATGGACTAAAAAATGAAACTCACAAAAATTGCACTTGCTGTTTTACTTGCATCAGGGTTGGCTGCATGTAATAGCTCAACTCAAGCTGTTGATAAAAATATTGTTACAGAAACATCAATTCCTGGCGTTACACTTATTGAATCAGTGAAATCTAATGCAGGTGAAATCAACATACCGTATAAAAAATATAAACTAGATAACGGTTTAACTGTAATTGTGCATGAGGATCATTCAGATCCCTTAGTACACGTTGATGTAACATACCACGTTGGTTCTGCTCGCGAAGAGTTGGGTAAGTCAGGCTTTGCTCACTTTTTTGAGCATATGATGTTTCAAGGTTCAGAGAATGTTGCTGATGAGGAACATTTTAAAATAATATCTGAAGCAGGCGGTACTTTAAATGGTACAACTAACTCAGATAGAACAAATTATTTTGAAACAGTACCTGTAAATCAATTAGAAAAAATGTTGTGGCTAGAAGCTGATCGAATGGGCTTTTTACTCGATGCTGTAACCCAAGAAAAATTTGAAGTACAACGCGAAACAGTAAAAAATGAGCGCGGCCAACGTGTTGATAATCGCCCTTATGGTCGTTTAGGTGAACGTGTTGCTCAAGCGATGTATCCAGATGGTCATCCATATTCATGGCCAGTAATTGGTTTTATGGACGATCTTAATCGCGTAAATGTAAATGATTTAAAAGCATTCTTTTTAAAGTGGTATGGTCCTAATAATGCAACGCTTACTATTGGTGGCGATATCAACGCTAATGAAATACTGCCATTAGTTACTAAATACTTTGCACCAATTCCAAAAGGCCCTGAAATCCCTACAGTAGAAAAAACAGCTGTAACACTAGATGCTGATAGATATATTTCAATGGAAGATAAGGTACATTTACCTTTATTAAGTATGAGTTTCCCAACTACTTACGCTCGCTCTGAAGATGAAGCACCTCTTGATATACTTGCTGAAATATTGGGTGGTGGTAATAATTCACTACTATACAAAAACTTAGTTAAAACTCAACTTGCTGTTCAAGCAAGTGCAAATCATCCATGCCAAGAGTTAGCGTGTTCAATTAGTCTTTATGCTTTACCAAATCCTACAGCAGGGAAAACGTTAGCTGATATGGAAAAAATCATTCGTGATTCATTTGTTGAATTTGAAGAGCGTGGCGTTACACAAGATGATTTAGATAAAGTAAAAGCTAAAATAGAATCGGGTGCAATTTTTGGTCTGCAAAGCGTATCAGGAAAAGTCTCTCAACTAGCCGCGTCAGAAACGTTTACAGGTAACCCAAATTCAGCTAAAGATGAGATTGCACGTTATAACAAAGTTACAAAAGCTGATGTTATGCGTGTTTTTAATCAATATATCAAAGGTAAATCTGCCGTTATTATGAGTGTTGTACCAGAAGGGCAAACTCAACTTATAGCTGCTCCAGACAACTTTACGCCTAAATCGCATGATTTTGGAGGTCCATCTACAACTTCAGCTGATGATTTAGTGGCACGAAGAGCTGTTGATACATTTGATCGAAGTGCTCATCCAGAGGCCGGCGCAAATCCTGCTGTTGATGTTCCTACTCTTTGGCAAACTAAGACCGAAAACGGTATTAAAATATTAGGTACTCAAAGTACAGAAACGCCAACTACCGCTATTTTCATTAAAGTTCCGGGTGGCCTGTACAGTGAGCAAGCTAGTAAAGTGGGTTTATCATCAATAACTGCATCGTTAATGAGCGAGTCAACGCAAAACTACACTACAGAGCAGATGAGTAACGCGCTTGAAAAACTAGGTAGCCAGGTAAGTATCTACTCAGATAAAACACATACAAATGTGTATGTTTCTAGCTTAACCAAGAATGTAGATGCAACGCTAAAGCTTGTCGAAGAAAAGTTATTTAAACCAGCATTTAATGCAGATGACTTTGAGCGTAATAAAAAGCAAATCATTCAAAATATTCAACATTCAATGAAGGATGCTGGGTATTTAGCATCTAATACATATAGTAAATTACTATATGGCAACAATATAGCTGCACTTCCAAGTACTGGAACGCTTAATAGTATAGAGGCTATTACACTTGCTGACGTTAAAGCTTTTTATAGCGCAAACTTTAAACCGCAGGGCGCTCAAGTAATTATTGTTTCTGATTTAAAAGAGTCAACAATTGAACCAAAAGTTAAAGCTACACTTACAAATTGGAAAGGTAAATCGAGCTTAGTAGCGGTTGATTTCAGTGAACCTAAAGTAGAAACTAATGTAATTTATTTGGTTGATAAACCAGACGCTCCTCAATCAGAAATTCGTATTGGTAAACGCGATATGGTTGAAGATATTACAGGTGAGTTCTTTAAAGCTAACTTGATGAACTTTGCACTTGGTGGCACGTTTAACAGCCGTATCAATTTAAATTTACGAGAAGATAAAGGCTACACTTACGGTGCTCGCTCTCGTTTCTGGGGTGATAAAACATCAGGTGGCTTTACCGCTTCTGCAGCGGTGAGAGCCGACTCTACTGCAGCGTCTATTACAGAGTTTACTAATGAGCTTAATAACTATGCTCAAAACGGTGTCACTGACGAAGAGCTTATGTTTATGCGTAAGGCTATCAATCAAAAAGATGCGCTTAAATACGAAACGCCTAATGCAAAACTTGGCTTTTTAGCACAAATATTAGAGTTCGATTTAAAACCTAGCTTTGTAAAAGAAAGAAATGAGATTGTTAGCAATATTAGCAAAGAAGAAGTTAACGCCTTAGCTAAAAAACACTTAAATACTAAAGACATGATTTATTTAGTAGTGGGTGATGCTAAAACACTTCGTCCAGAGCTCGAAAAATTGGGTATGAAAGTTGTTGACTACAGCCTTTAATATTTAAATAAATGATTAGAATTATAAAGCAGCTTTTTTAGTTGCTTTTTTTTTGCCTAATTGTAGAGTGTTGAATTTTTTGTGAAGTAGATTACAAAGAGCAGCTACAGCGTCTTTCCTTAAGATATAAAATATAGTTTCGTAGCTTAAGCCTTCAAATAACACCCCATTCCTAGCTCTTTTATTCAGTACTTATAAAGATTCGATTTGGTAGCATAAATTTAAACATCCAACTTTATTAGGAGGATTTATGGCAAGTGGATGGGCACGAGACGGTGCAATTCAAGATCAAATTGATGCGAGTGTTAATGACGCCGTACAGTATGCAAGAAGCAATTTAATATCTGGCGCAAGTGCAGAGCTATGTGATGAGTGCGATGAGAAAATCCCACAAGCACGAAGACTCGCGTTACCAGGAGTGCGCTACTGTGTTGCATGTCAAGCTGCAATAGAAGGTAATGATGCTAGCGCTAAATCGTTTAATAGACGTGGCAGTAAAGATAGTCAGTTGCGTTAAAAAGGTGCTGAAAAGCACCTTTTTACTTAATACCAATCTGCATAAATATTTGAACAATTTATAAAATTAAACCCCTCCATAGTTATACCAACCAGCATAAATCTTTGATCAATTTAACGAATTAAATTGCACTATAACGTCGTTAAAAATTTTTATTTAGAACAACTAGATACAAAAATTTTTGCCTAGTCCTAGCGTAATTTTCTTAACGTTAAATAGACCCCATATATAAGCAGATTGGCATTAAGCAAATTGTTATAACTTGAATTAGTTGGTAGGTAATTTAAAATTTACTCATGTCATCTTTTTTCTGAATTAGCTCAATTGCATAGCCATCAGGGTCTTTTACAAAAGCAATTTCAGTAGTGCCGCCTTTTACTGGTCCAGGTTCACGACTAACATTACCACCGGCTGCTCTAATATCAGCACAGGCCTTGTAAATATCATCAAACTCAATGGCAATATGACCATATCCATTACCCAGGTCGTAGCTATCTTCGTCCCAGTTATAAGTTAACTCTAATACTGTATTATCTGCTTCCTCGCCATATCCAATAAAAGCAAGAGTGTATCTGTATTCACTGTTATCAGCTCTGCGTAATTCTTTCATACCTAATACTTCAGTATAAAAAGCAATTGATTTGTCTAAATCCGCAACACGCAGCATAGTATGTAATAAACGCATTATTCAGTTCCTTTAGTGATTTTTCAAAGTTCAGTATATTTTTAACTAAGCGCTATTATTAGGCGCATTTTGTGGTTTTTATATGTATTAGCCATATATGTAGGCGTTACGTACAAATCACAACCTCAATACCATTTAGAGTTGGAAGCTGTTCACGTATGGTCTTTATAATTTTACCAATAACATCAACTGTAAATTACCAATTAATGAACTATTTTATTGAATTTTGCATATTTAAATAAAGAACACTCAATTATTGGTCAACCTATTAGTATAAAAAAAGTTACTGATTGTTCAACAAAAATTAACCTATGTCTGATTGGGTTTGTTATGTCTAACTATTTGTTTTTAATTGATATTAAATTTATTTGTATGTAATTTGTAAAAATACGGGATTTACTTGGTTAACTTATTGGTTGACAAAAAAGGCGTATGGTAATACAGTTTTTGCATACCAATTGGTAAGTTGCTTGGTTTGAGTGAATACAATGTATTGGTAATTAATCAGAGTTACGTTTTGCACAGGTTAATTTATAAATAACTCAAGCTTAAAGTTACTCTACAAATTGAAACAAAGACACAGCGTATTTTAAAGTAGATTTTACTTGTTCTTATAAAAGTATGCGCCACATATTTAGGAGTTATTCATGTCAAAACCAGTCATCGGTTTCATCGGCTTAGGCTTAATGGGCGGCAACATGGCCGAAAATTTACAAAACAAAGGCTATGAGCTAATTGTTATGGACCTTAGCAAAGATGCGGTTGCAGCATGTGTCGCTAGAGGCGCAAAAACAGCAAGCACTGCTAAAGAGCTAGCTGAAGGTTCAGATATTGTTATGTTTTGTCTTACAACTTCTGCCGTTGTAGAAAAAATCATTTATGCAGAAGACGGTATCCTAGCGGGTATTAAAGAAGGTGCAGTACTAGTTGATTTTGGTACTTCTATTCCATCATCTACTAAAAAAATTGGTGCTGATTTAGCAGCTAAAGGCGCAGGCATGATTGATGCTCCTCTTGGTCGTACACCAGCACATGCTAAAGACGGCCTTTTAAACATCATGGCTGCAGGCGATATTGATACATTCAATAAAGTTAAACCAGTACTAGAAGATCAAGGTGAAAACGTTTTCCATCTTGGCGAGCTAGGTGCAGGTCATACAACTAAGCTTATCAACAACTTCATGGGCATGACTACAGTATGTGCTATGTCACAAGCATTTGCAGTTGCAGAGCTTGCCGGTGTTGACCGTCAACAACTTTTTGACATTATGTCGACTGGTCCATCTAACTCACCGTTTATGCAATTTTGTAAAAACTATGCAGTTGATAATGTTAGCGACCTTGGTTTCTCGATTGCTAATGCAAACAAAGATTTAGGCTACTTCCTACAAATGGTAGAAGACCTAGGTACTGAATCAAAAATCGCTGAAGGTTCATCAGCTAACCTACAAGCAGCGTTTGACGCTGGTATGGGTCAAGGTAACGTTCCTGAAATTTTTGATTACTTCAAAAAGCTAGAAAAGTAATACTTCTCGACCTTATTGAGCGCTTTAAGCTTTTAGCTTAAGGCGCTTTAACACACATGACACCAATTGACTAAAGTCTTTGTGCAATGTCAGCTTTTTTAAATTCTGATGAAGCACTACTTTCAGTCACAACGAAAAAGAGTTAACTATGCGTTTGATTAACACAATAAAGCTTAGTCTAGTTCTCATCGGTTGCATATCCACACAAATAGCGGCCAAAGATTATTTTGTAGAAAGTAAACAAGCTTTTAATGATATCGCAGCTAATCTAGTTGCTGGCGACAAAGTAGTACTTAAAAATGGTACTTGGTCTGACTTCGAAATCCTACTTGAAGGCCAAGGTACAAAAAACTCTCCTATTTTATTGACCGCTGAAACTAACGGTAAAGTAATTTTATCGGGTCAATCGAACCTAAGACTTGCAGGTAAATACCTTGAAGCCTCAGGTTTAGTATTTAAAGACGGCTACACACCGAGCTCAGCTGTAATAGAGTTTCGTAAAAATAAAAATGAATTAGCCTACAATTCACGAGTTACTCAAACAGTAATCGATAATTACAGTAATCCAGACAAACGAGAGTCTGATTATTGGGTTGCATTATATGGACAACATAACCGCTTTGATCATAGCCATTTAGTTGGCAAACGAAATAAAGGTGTGACAGTTGCTGTTCGTTTAAACACTCAAGCAAGTCAGGAAAACTATCACCGCATAGACAACAACTATTTTGGCTACCGTCCAACTTTTGGTTCAAACGGTGGTGAAACCCTGCGTATTGGCACCAGCCATTACTCATTAACTGATTCGCATACATTGGTAGAAAATAACTATTTTGAACGCACCAATGGTGAAGTAGAAATTGTGTCGGTTAAGTCAGGTAAAAACATCCTTCGTAATAACGTATTTTATGAAGCGCGCGGTACATTAACGCTGCGCCATGGTAACGGTAACCTTATAGAAGAAAATATTTTTATTGGTAATGGTGTTGACCACACAGGTGGTATTCGCGTTATCAATAAAGACCAAATTGTAAGAAATAACTACCTACAAGGTCTAACAGGGTATCGTTTTGGCAGTGGTTTTACTGTGATGAACGGCGTACCAAATTCATCTATAAATCGTTATCACCAAGTTGAAAATGCGACAATTGAAAACAACACATTTATAAATGTGCGTCATATTCAACTTGCCGCTGGTAGCGATGCTGAGCGTAGCGCTGCACCTAAAGATAGCGTAATGAAAAACAACTTAATCATAAATCAAGATGGTGAACAGCCATTTACAACATTTGATGATGTAAGCGGGCTGGTACTAAGTAACAACATTGCTGATACAAAAGTACTTTCTGAGCTAACGTACGGTGTAAAAAAAGAAAAAATCACGCTTAAAAAAGCAAGTAATGGTCTACTTTACCCAACATCTAAAAGTTTAAATGTAGGTGCAAAGCGCGATTTAAAAGTACTTAAAAAAGAAGATACCGGTGTTAGCTGGTATGCAAAAGTACCTGCTTTAGTTGATTTTGATTCTGGTAAGACACATTCTGTTAAAGCTGATGTAAGTGCATTACTAGACGCTATTGATAATGCCGAGTCGGGCGATGTTCTAGAACTAGCGCCTGGCCAGTATGATGTTTCTAAACTGGTTAAAATTGATAAAACGTTGACAATTAAAGCAAAGCAGAACACAAAGTCTAAACTTACTTTTCAACGCTCTACCTTGTTTGAAATACATGATGGCGGCAGCTTAAAACTAGATGGTTTATCTATTTCAGGTGAAAACGCGCCAGATGCAATAGGTAACAGCATTGTTCGTACGCAAAAATGGGGTATGGTTGATAATTACCGCTTTGTAATGACCAACTCAGAGTTAAATGCTTTAGATATTAATCATTCATTTCATTTCTTTATCACTGGTAAAGGTGCAATGGCTGACGAAATTATTATTACAGGTAATACCTTTAATACAGTAACAGGTGACATTTTACGTCTAAATACTGAAATTGAAGACTTAGGTGTTTATAACGCGGAATACGTTATTATAAATAATAATACATTTAATGATGTGCAAGGTGGTGTACTTAAGCTTTACCGTGGTGGTACTGATGAAAGTACATTTGGCCCTCATTTTGAAATGACAAATAACACGCTTAATAACGTTGGCCTTGGTAAGCGTAACAAAGAGCAAGCGAGCATTTATGTTCACGGTGTTCAGGTTACTAATATCAAAGATAATAAATTTGTTAAATCTGCTCCTATTGTTGTAGAGCACACAGTAGGCGAGCCTAAAACTGAAATCTCAGACAATACATTTGATGCAACCAAAGCACCAAGTGTTAAAGAGTTAAGAGTTAAAGGCCCACATACAGCAGTATTAAAAAATAACAACATTTTAAATAAGGCAGGGTAAATACTATGTACTTATTAAAATGCCAAACAGGTTTTAAAATAGCGGCTGTAGCAGCACTTACATTACTTACATCATTGGGTGCTCATGCAGCGCACCCAAACTTAGTAATTACTACTGATGACGTAAGTCATATGCGCCAAGCAATAGGCAGCGAAGGTAAATTTTCTACTGCGTTTGAGCTATTAAAAGCGCAAGTAGACGAACAAATAGCTCAACCAATTGCGGTACCTGTACCAAAAGATGGTGGTGGTGGTTATACACATGAACGCCACAAAAAAAATTATCAGCTTATGTATAACGCAGGCATCATTTATCAACTAAGCCAAGATGATAAATATGCAAATTACGTGCGTGATATGTTGCTTGAGTATGCAAAATTATACCCAACGCTTGGTCTGCATCCAAAACGTAAAATGGACTCGCAAAATCCAGGTAAGTTTTTTTGGCAAAGCCTAAATGAAGCAATGTGGCTTGTGTACACAATACAAGCTTATGATCTAATTCATGACTCGTTAAATGCCGATAACATTAAAACAATCGAGGATGACTTACTACGTCCTGTTTCGTTGTTCACATCAGTAGGCCAACCCTCTACATTTAATAAAGTACATAACCATGGAACATGGGCAACAGCGGGTGTTGGCATGGCAGGGTATGTATTAGGTGAACCTGAGTGGGTAGAAAAATCATTATACGATTTAGAAAAGTCGGGTAAAGGTGGCTTTATTAAGCAGCTAGAAATGCTGTTTTCACCACAAGGTTACTATAACGAAGGTCCTTACTATCAACGCTTTGCACTATTACCCTTTGTAACGTTTGCTAAAGCGATTGAAAACAACGAACCACAACGAAAAATCTTTGAATATCGTGATGGCATATTATTAAAAGCGATTGATACGACGATTCAACTTAGCTACAACGGTTTGTTTTTTCCAATTAACGATGCAATAAAAAGTAAAGGTATCGATACTATTGAGTTAGTTAATGGTGTAACTGCAGCGTATGGATTAACTAACGACGCAGGCTACCTTGATATTGCTAAGCAACAAGACCAAATAATTCTCTCTGGTGATGGACTAAAAGTAGCTCAAGCACTTGATAACAACATGGCAAAACCTTATTCGTTTAAATCTGTTGCCTTCGGCGATGGTAATGACGGTAAACAAGGTGCTCTAGTTGTAATGAGAACGCAGGTAGGTGGCGATCAAGCTCTACTATTTAAACCTGCTGCACAAGGCTTAGGTCACGGTCATTTTGATAAACTAACATGGCAGTTTTACGACCACGGTAATGAAATTGTATCTGATTATGGCGCAGCACGTTTTTTAAATGTAGAAGCTAAATACGGCGGTCGTTATTTACCTGAAAACGAAACTTACGCTAAACACACTGTTGCGCACAATACGGTAGTGGTTGACGAAACAACGCATTTTAATGCAAATGTTGAAGTAGGAAATAGTAATTACCCTACACTTAACTTTTTCGAAACGAATGAATACGGCACGGTTTCAAGCGGCGAAATAAGCACAGCTTATAAAGGCGTTGATCTTGAGCGTACGCTTGCACTTATTAACTTACCTGAACTACAAAGTACAGTTGCACTTGATATATTTGATGTTGCAGCAAATAAAGCACATCAGCTTGATTTGCCTTTGCATTATAAAGGTCAGCTTATAGATACCAGCTTTGAGCTAAAAGCGAATGCAACACAACTGTCTGCATTAGGTACTAAAAATGGCTACCAGCATCTATGGCTTAAAGCTCAAGCGCAACCTCAAAGTGGTTTAGCTAAAGTAACGTGGTTAAACGAAAATGGTCGCTTTTATACGCAAACGAGTTTGGTGAAAGGTGATGAGTCTTTCTTGTTTACTCAAATAGGCGCAAACGACCCTGATTTTAACTTACGCAACGAAAACGGTTTTATTCGTCGTGTTGAGGGTCAAAAGCATCATAAATTTATATCTGTATTAGAGCCTCACGGTGAATACAATCCAAGTAAAGAATATACGTTAGAAGCTGTTAGTAGAGTTACAAAGCTTGAATATAGTCAGCAGGGCGATTTAACACTTGTTGAACTTGATATTAAAGGCAAGTCATATTTAGTGGCTATTAATAAAGCACCAACCTCAGCTAAAAATACATTCAATTATCAAAATAAAGAGTTCACTTTAAATGGCCGATTAGGCGTTTATATGATGAACAATAATCAGGAGTAAATAGGATGCAAAAGCAAAGCGCAAACTTTTCATTTGGCAACGAGACTGAAATTGAAGATTTAGGAAATGGTCTAAAACGTCAAATGCTAGGTTACAACGAAGAGCTAATGGCTGTTAAAATTTGGTTTGAGAAAGGGGCTATTGGCTATAACCATGCTCACAGACATTCTCAAGTAACGTATGTTGTTGAAGGTGAATTTCACTTTAACATTGATGGCGTAACTAAAATCTTAAAACCGGGTGATAGCTGCTTAATCCCACCATTTGCTGATCATGGAGCTACCTGCCCAACAGGCGGAATCCTGATTGATACCTTTAGCCCAGCGCGTGAAGACTTTCTTGAGGATTAATTATGCAACTTAAAGGCTTACGTTGGTGGGTTATAGCGCTAATTGCGCTAGCTACCATTATTAACTATATCGACCGTCAAGCACTTAGCGTGCTTTGGCCTGATATTGTTGAAGATTTATTCCCTGATGAATCAGCATTAGAACGCAAACAAATATACGCTAATATTTCAATTGTGTTTGTATTTGCTTATGCATTTGGTCAGGCCATATTTGGTAAAATATTTGACTGGGTGGGAACACGCTTCGGTTTTGTTTTATCGATAGGTGTTTGGTCTATTGCAACCGTTGCCCATGCATTTGCACAAGGTGTACTTAGCCTTAGTATTTTTCGCGCAATCTTAGGTGTAGCCGAAGCTGGTAACTGGCCGGGCGCAGCTAAAGGTAATGCTGAATGGTTTCCTACTAAAGAGCGCGCCTTAGCACAGGGTATTTTTAACTCTGGCGCTGCTATCGGCGGTATTATTGCGATTCCTTTAATTGCATACTTAACTATCTACTTTAGCTGGCAAATGGTGTTTGTTTTTGTTGGTGTATTAGGTTTTCTTTGGTTAGTGCCTTGGTTAATTTTAGTTAAAGCGCCGCCTAGCTCTCACCCTTGGCTTACTGCCGAAGAACGTGAATATATCTTAACAGGTCAAAGACGTGTTGATGATAATGGCGATGTGACTGGCGAAGATGAAGAAGAATATAACCCGTCTACTGCTGAGTTACTCTCTCGCAAACAAAGCTGGGGTGTAATTATTGCCTCTGCTGCGATTGACCCTATTTGGTGGTTATTTGTTTTTTGGATACCTATTTACCTAAACGAAGTATACGGCATGGATGTTAAGTCTATTGGTATATACGGTTGGGTTCCTTATGTTGGCGCTATGTTTGGTGCATGGTTTGGTGGCTTACTGGCACAAAATCGACTTAAAGCCGGATGGAACACTGATAAAACACGTAAGTTAACTATTACGCTAGGCTGTTTAATTATGCTACCTGCGTTACTTGCAATGGCAAATCCAGGCGGACCAACGACAGCGGTACTAATTATGGCTGTTATTTTATTTGGTTTTCAAACTGCAATTGGTAATGTGCAAACACTACCAAGTGATTTGTTAGGCAAAAAAGCTGTAGGTACATTATCAGGTTTCTCTGGTATGGCGGCAAAACTTGGTGCTGTAGGCCTTACATCGCTTGTGCCTATTCTTACTGCTGATGGTAACTATACACCAGCATTTGTTATTGGTGCTTCTTTAGCCATTATAGCAATGGCCGCTGTTTGGATTTTAATTCCAAAAATAGAACCTCTTAAAAAGCCTCAATAATCTAGATAATAACTGCTATGCCAACATGTTTTGTATAAGCGCATAGCAGTTAACTACATAGGGTAACTTCCAAGATGAAAAATATTTACTTTATCGGTGAATGCATGGTCGAGCTTAGGGCTATGAGCGCGGCAACACTACACCAATCATTTGCAGGCGATGTTTATAATTCTGCAGTGTATTTAAAGCGTTGCTTCCCACAGGTTACTACTTCGGTTGTTACGGCTTTAGGTCAAGATAATTTAAGTAAAAAAATGCTAGAACGCTTTGAAAGTGAACAAATAAATACACAACTCGTATTTGCTCACGATACCAAAGTACCTGGCATGTATTACATAGAAACCGATGAGCATGGTGAGCGTAGCTTTATTTATTGGCGTAATGATTCTGCAGCTAAAAAGGTTGTTGATTTTTTAGATGCTGATGCACTCGAGCAGCTTAGCCAAGGTGATATGTTTTTCTTTTCAGGAATTTCATTAGCAATAATTGAAGAAAGTGCACGTGAGCATTTTTGGAAAGTTGTAGAGCAGCTCAAAGATGCTGGGGTTAAAATAGTTTTTGATCCTAACTACAGAGCGCGTTTGTGGAATAGTGTAGAGGAAACTAAAGAGCAATATCATTTAGCCTTTACGCTTGCAGATATTACCCTACCTGGCGTTGAAGATTTAACAACACTTTATGACGTTCATAGCGTAGAAGCGGTTGTTGAATATTTAAAACCTTACCAAATTGAAGAAATTGTTGTTAAAAATGGCCCTGAATCGGTAGTGACAAAAGAGGGCAATATTCTTCAAAGCCACACTATAATACCGGTAACAAATGTTGTAGATACGACATCCGCAGGCGATGCTTTTAACGGTGTTTACTTAGGTGCTCGTTTATCTGATAAACCAATTTCGAGTGCTGTACAACTTGCTGCAAAAGCCGCCGGTGCGGTTATACAACAGCCAGGCGCTATTGCTCCAAAAGATATATTTCAGCTAGCAATGGTTGAAGTTGGTACCTGATACCAATTTTATTAAAAACATGATCACCTTAGCGTATTAAATAACTCACTAACTACGTTAAAAATTATTTATATAGAACAACTATGTATCATAATTTTAGCCTTGTTATTGAGCTATTTTCTTGTCGCTATAATAGCTCATTAATTTAATGCAATTGGTATAACAAAATAATTAAACATTAAAGGCCGCCATACCTCGGCCGCATTACTTTTTATAAAGGAACAACGTTATGACTCGCTTTTCTGAACTTATGTCAGGACAAACACTGCTACCTATAATTCAAGCTGATACGCCAGAGCAAGGTGTTCAAATAGCGAAAGCTATGGCTAACGCTGGCCTTACTTTAGTTGAAGTAGTACTAAGAACAGAGGCTTCTTTAGAAGCATTAAAAGCTATTAAGGCACAAGTGCCAGAGCTAAAAGTCGGTGCGGGTACAGTCATAAATACTGACATTTTAGAGCAAGCACTTGAAGCGGGTTCTGACTTTATTGTAACGCCAGCGGTTTCTCCTGCGCTACTTACTGCTCTTGCTAAATGTAATGTGCCGGTACTTCCTGGTGTATCAAACACAGGTGATATTTTAATGGCACTTGAATATGGCTTTGAAGAGCAAAAATTATTCCCGGCTTCGCTTGCCGGAGGAGCACCTTTTGTATCAGCTGTGTCGTCAGTATTTAGAGCAGTCAGCTTTTGCCCTACAGGCGGCGTTAGCGAAAGTAACAAAATGGACTATCTTTCTTTAAATAATGTATTCGCCGTTGGCGGTACTTGGATAGCGAAAAAAGAGTGGGTTGAACAAGAAAATTGGCAAGCAATTACTGATTCTTGTATCCAGGCTTTAAAATAGAAAGGATTTCATAAATGAATTATTTAGCCCCAACAATACTGCCAGGCGTAATCGTTGGCGATGAAGTAAGTGCTGTGTATGAACATGCGCGTACTAATCAATATGCGTTGCCAGCGGTAAATGTTGTTAGTACAACATCTATAAATGCGACGCTAGAAGCTGCTAAAAAGAAAAACTCGCCCGTTATTATTCAGCTTTCTAATGGTGGAGCTCAATTTTTTTGTGGTAAAAGCTTATCTTTACCGGAGCAACAATCAGCAGTGCTTGGGGCGGTAAGTGCTGCAAGATATGTACATTCAGTGGCAGCACATTATGAAGTAGCAGTGATGCTTCATACTGATCACGCAGCTAAAAAGCTACTACCTTGGATTGATGGTTTGCTTGATGAAGGTGAAAGACACTTTGAACTGACTGGCAAACCACTGTTTAGCTCGCATATGATTGATTTGTCAGAAGAGCCTTTAGAAGAAAATATCGAAATTTGTGAACGTTACTTAACGCGTATGGCAAAAATAGGTATGACGCTTGAAATTGAGCTTGGCTGCACGGGCGGCGAAGAAGACGGTGTTGATAACTCACACCTAGACAGCTCTTCTTTATACACTCAGCCTGAAGATGTTGCATTTGCTTACGAACGTTTAAGTCGTATTAGCCCTAACTTTATAATTGCAGCGTCTTTTGGCAATGTTCACGGTGTATATAAGCCGGGTAACGTTGTTCTTACACCAACTATTTTAAAAGATTCACAAGCTTACGTATCAGAAAAATTTAATCTACCAAGCAACTCAATTAACTTTGTGTTTCATGGTGGTAGTGGTTCTGAGTACGATAAAATTGCAGAGTCTTTAACCTATGGTGTAGTTAAAATGAATATTGATACCGATACGCAGTGGGCGTGTTGGACAGGTATTTTAGACTACTACAAAGGTAACCAAGCATACCTACAAGAGCAAATTGGTAACCCTGATGGGGATGATAAGCCAAACAAAAAATATTATGACCCTCGCGTATGGTTGCGTCATTCAGAGCAAAGTATGGTTGCAAGACTAGAGCAATGCTTTGACGATCTAAATTGTGTAAATAGGTATAGCGCATGAAAAGACTAAATACAGTATTAAAAGAAGACGGTGTAGATACCGATCTTATTTTACTTATTCGCACAATTTTAGCGACCAGTAAAGAAATTGCTTTTCGAGTAAGCCAAGGTGAATTAGCCGGTGTTTTAGGTTCAACATTGAATGAAAACATCCAAGGTGAAGTTCAGAAAAAGCTAGATGTAATCGCAAACCAACTACTTAAAGACATCCTACTTGACGACAGCAGCGTACGATCAGTTGCATCAGAGGAAGAAGATCATGCGGTAGGTGGCCACCCTGAAGGTAAGTTTATTGTTGCTTTTGACCCACTAGATGGCTCTTCTAATATTGATGTTAATGGGCAAATAGGCACTATATTTACTATTTACTTAGCCCGTGATGATGTTGCCTTCGACAGCGACGAGCAATTTAGTCAGCCTGGTGTAAATCAAGTATGTGCAGGCTATGTGTTATACGGCCCTTCATCATTACTTGTAATGAGTACTGGCGGTCCAACGCGTTGTTATACATTAGACTCAACGCATGGCGGTTATCTACTGACAAATAAGCAGTTAAGTGTGCCAGAGCAGAGTCGTGAATTTGCCGTTAATATGGCTAACTACCGTTATTGGGACGAACCGACACAAGTGTATTTTGATAAATTGCTTTACACCTGTGAAAGCTTTGAAAAAAGCTCAATGCGTTGGAATGCAGCGATGGTAGGCGACGTTCATCGTATATTATGCCGAGGTGGGTTATTTTTGTATCCGCAAGATAAACGCAGTGGTAACGATAACGGAAAAATAAGACTGCTTTATGAAGCAAACCCGTTAGCGCTTTTAGTTGAAAACGCAGGTGGTAAAGCAACCTCTAGAGGAACGCGTATTTTAGATATTGCGCCAACTAGCTTGCATCAACGTGTGCCTGTTGCTTTGGGCTCAAATGAGCCTGTAGAGTTTTATAATAACGCTATTTTATAAACCAGTACTTAATAAAAAAGGGGCAAAAAATAGCCCCTTTCTTTACCCTTATTTTTCATTCTCTCTGTAAATAATCCTTTTTATACAAACTCACTTCATTTCTTAATTTTTTTATAGTCTTAAAATAAGAATACTTCATATATATTAAATAAATCTGATTTACTTAACCCCATGTAAAACCAATTTTTTACTCTAAGGTTATGTATTTTCGCAGTAATTGTGCATGATTGAATTCAATTTTTGACCTGGGATAACAGTGCAGGGTTAACTTTATGTTTATTTATTGTTATTTAATTAGGTGGGTATAGTGGAAAAAGTTATTTTATTATGGTTATACTACCAAGTTGGTTAACAATTTATTTGCAATTTAAATGAATTTGGTAATAAACGCATGATTTATTTGGTAACACACACAATAGATAACCAAATATTAAAACCATAAATTTGGAGAATAGAGCCACCATGAAATTAAAACATTTTGCGCTATGCGCTATTGCAGCTGCAATAGTTGGTTGTGACACAAACTCAAACAACAATGACAACAACTTGGGCTCTATTGCTCTTAGTGGAACTGTTACAAGCGGACAAACATTAACAGCTGAAGTTAGTGACCCTGATGGTATCTCAGGTGACGTGACTTACTATTGGTATGCAGATGGTGAGGCAATTACAGGTGCAAATAGCGCTTCGTTTAAACTGACTGACGATCAGATAGGGTTACCAATTACAGTTCAAGGGCTTTATACCGATGATGGCGGTATCAATGAATCGCATATTACAGCTCCAACCGCAGATGTTGCCGCAATCGCATTCCCTGCAAGTTTAACTATTACGGGCGACGCTCTAGTTGGTTCGCAACTAACAGCCAATGTAGCTGACGAAAATGGCTTTGATGGCGATACAGTAACTTATAAATGGTTTGCTGATGACATAGAGATTGCAGATGAAGCACTTTTAACGCTCACGTTAACAGACGCACAGTTTGGTACAGTTATAACAGTTAGTGCATCTTTTGAAGATAGCCGTGGGTTTAACGAGTCTGTGACTTCAACGGGTACAGAGGTTGTAGCACGAACAAACTCAGAAGGCGAAGTTACAATTAGTGGCACGCCAACCGTTGGTAATATATTAACAGCAGAAATTAATGATACCGACGGGGCAACAGGAGATATTACTTACCAATGGCTTGCTGACGCACAAAAGATAGATGGCGCAACACAAAGCACCTTTACAGTTGATGCATCACTTTTAGGTCAAAAGATAAGTGTTCAAGTTGCTTACACAGATGATAATGGATTTATCGAGGATAATACATCAGAGGAAACAATTGCTGTTTCTGCTGTTGCGGTTGACGAAGCCGGTAGCGTCGCCATTATGGGCGTAGCGCCTTATTTGACAAGTGGCGAGTTAACCGCTGAGATAACTGATAACAACGGTGTTGAAGAGGCAAACGTTACTTATACTTGGTCTGCTGATGGCGTTGAAGTAGCCGACAGTAATAGTAAAACATTTACACCTTCTGCTTACGCTGGCTCAATAATGTCGGTAAAAGCTACGTATACAGATAACGATGGTTTTGCGAGTGAGGTTACAAACTCACTTGATACATTAGTTTACACACAATTAGTTAGTAACCCTGAAGCACTCCTTGGTGCTTTAAGCGGCGGTTTAGCTGATGGTGATGTTATTGGCTTAAACACCGGTGTTTATGCTGATATGGACGCAGTTTTATTAACCAGTGCAGTAACGCTTCGCGCTGTAGAAGGTCAAACTCCTGTACTTAGCGGTGAAGTATGTGTGCATGTAGCTGCTGGAGTAGATGGCGCTGGATTAACAGGGCTTACCTTTAAGAATATAGATACTAAAGCGGGTGCATTTTGTGAAACCGAAGAAGGTGCTGTTATTTACTCAGAAGGGGATAACTTTACTTTTTCGCAAAACACGATGGATGGAGAAGAAGCTACACTCAATAACTCTGAATACCATTGGCTGATGATAAAAGGTCAAAGTGCGTTGGTTGAGCGAAATACATTCTCTAATCGAAATGTAGCAGAAAAAGGGTCTGTGATAAAAATATCATCATCAAGCTCTGATCACGTTATTCAATATAATTTATTTAGTGACAGTGATAATCCAAACTTTGGTCAATCAAGTTTATATTTAATCAATGCAGGTAGCACAACGGGTAGCGGTGCAGCTGATAACGCAAACTTTACTATTCAGTATAACCGCGTAGAAAACTTTGTAACAGGTCGTCGTTTAATGCGTGTACAAACTTCTGGTGCAACCATCAAAGGCAATACAATCGTGAATCCTAATGGTGGTATTTCACTAGAAGATGGTGGCTTCAACAGTGTTACAGATAACGTTATTATTCGAACTACCGATATTGCAAGCTCTGATGATCGCCCAGCGGGTATATTAATTACACCACTTGGTCACACCGTAAGTAACAACTACATTGCAGGTATTCGTTCTGGTAATAAAGAAGCGGGCGGTATTGTATTTACGGCAAATCCATTTTCGCAAGCTGACGGCGGTGTGCCAAACTCGGGTAACCAAGCTGTACTTGATGCGGCTGGCGACTTTACACTAAATGTAACAAATAATACAGTTTTGAATTCACAGCAACCTATTGTATTTAGTACAGAAATAGGCTCTAAAGCACCAACAAGTGATTGTGATGAGTTAACCGCAGCGAATGCGCCGGTACTATACGGCCTAACCAAAAATGCGTTTGTTATAAACTTTAATGGAAATTTAATTGCAAACGGTTTAGGCGATCAAACAGACGCAGATACAATAAACAGCAGTGCTACAACTCAAGGCCTATTTTACCCAAATACACTTGATAGTGACCATGCTTTTGAATATGACTGTGACTTAATTAATCATGATAGCTCGCTGCTAAGTAACAACTTTGGTTATATGGATAGTCGAGTATCAGGCGATGTAAGCGGTGACTGGGTTGAAATTAGAAAACTAAATGGTAATGGCGCATTCGATACTGATGGTGCAATTGACCAAGACCCAGCAACTAACGGTAAAGAAGTGCTTGAGTACGTTACAGCAGCAAGTACGTTATTAGAAACTGACCCTGCAGGCCTTCAGGCAGAGGCAGGTGCTAAAGGTCTTCATTATATTCAATCATCTGAAGTAGGTGTTGGATCTACATGGAAAATACAAAACGATTAAGTAACCAATTAATCAGTTAACTTTTAAAAGCCCCAAATTTGGGGCTTTTTTATTATTTATTAATAATCACCACACTTTTCTCAACCTACATTACCCATTTATAAACTAGTTTAGAGCGGTTTATATTCTAGTAAAAAACCTGCCTGACCTACTGGTAATGCCGCTAAGTTAAAATTGGTATACCTTATGGTAATGTTAAAACGTCAAATTGGTTGATCATCGTGCTGCCTTTAAGTATATTAACGTCAAAGGTCACATAAAATATACATCAGCATAACAAGCTAACACACTAAAATCACACAACAACAACCAGCGGAGAATTCAAATGTCGTTGAAGTCACGAGATAACAATAATTCTACAACAGGGCAGTTTGCAATGCGCCCAGTTGCAAAATGGGTAAGAACAGCGGTCATCGCAGGTATGGCAAGTTCTTGCGTATTTACAGCAAGCGCACAGGAAGATCAGGGAAAAGCGACAGAAGTTGAAGAAGACGTTGAAATAATTAGTGTTACAGGTACACGTAGAACGATTCAAGACCAAATAGCAATTAAACGTGAAGCAACAACGGTAGTTGATGGCCTGTCATCTGAAGATATTGGTGATTTACCAGCACTGTCTATCGGTGAAGCACTGGAATCAATTACAGGTGCTGCATCTCACCGTGAAAACGGTGGTGCAACAGAAATCACTATTCGTGGTCTTGGTCCATTTTTAAGTGCAACGCATATCAATGGTCGTGAAGCGACTAATGGTAGTGGTGACCGCTCAGTTAACTTTTCGCAGTTTCCGTCTGAACTTGTAAAAAAAGTAGCAATTTATAAAACGCAAGATGCGTCAATGATTGAAGGTGGTGTTGCAGGTGTTATTGCACTTGAAACTATAACTCCACTTGATTTTGGCAAGCAACGTGTATCAGCTGAAGTTAAACTAAATTACAACCCAGACGAAGGTAATGTAGATAACTCGCTGCAAAGTGACGCGGGTTACCGTGGCACGTTTAGTTATGTTGACCAGTTTGAATTTGATAACGGCCAAGCCGTTGGTGTGTCTTTTGGTGTGCAGCGCCAAGAAATTAGTCAACCAGAAGCAGAATACAGAAGCTCTAGCCCATCAGGTTCTTCATTGTGGGCGTGTTTAAACGATCCGACTAATACCAATGAAGGTTTTTATCGTAGTAGTGCAGGCGACTGTGAAGACCAAGTTAGTGGCGACAAATTAAAAAACCAAGGCTACCAAACCAAAATTGATCCTGAAACGGGTAAAGCCGAAAGCGATGGTACTCCGTATGCTTGGACTGGCAGTAGCCGAAGCTTTCGTCAAAACGAGACATCTGATGAACGTGATGCAGTATTTTTTGCACTGCAATACCAACCGTCAGCTGATTGGGATGTTAACTTTGATGCACAAATTTCAGATAGAACACAACAAGAAGCACGTCACGATTTAATCTTTTTACAAAAACGTGCTACACCAGGTGTAACTGGTCCAACACTTGTAACTAACGATGTAGGCGGTATTTTACATTGGGAAGGTGAAGAGCGCATTGAATCAGCGGGTGAGCAATTTTCTCGTGAAGAAAACTATCAAGGTTATGGCATAAATATAGAACATACAGTTACCGATAGATTAACTGTTGATTTAGATATAGCGTACTCAAAAACAGAACGCGAAGAACTTCAAATATCTAACCGTGGTAGAACCTCAAGCCAAACTTTCTTTTCTTGGGATATGGGCGATGAAATCCCTCATTTCACATTAACAGACTTTGACGTAACAGATATTTCAAACTTTACAGATAGCCTAAGAACACGACTTGACCGTGAAAATGTTCGTGAAAACGAAGTTATCTCAGCGCGACTAGATTTTGACTATACCTTAGATGGCAATGTTTTCACCAGTATTCAAGGTGGTATTAGAACATCTGAAATGACCTTCCTACAGTATGGTGGTAGCCAAGGTAACGGTTCAAGAAACGAATTTACACTAGACTCTGGTACTGAAGCGCTTGACGTATTACAAGGTTGTCAAATCGATTTCCCAGAATCAGGCTTTTTATCGAGTGTATCTGATGGCGATATCGTAACAAATGTTGATAGTGACGGTAACGTTGTAGATAGCGGTACAGGTTCATCATGGGCTACATACGACAACGTATGTTTCTCACAAGCTGTAGCTGGTTCTAACGCTGATGGTGTGTTTGCTTACCCAGAAGTTGAATATGAAAATGCAGGTACAATTGATGTAACAGAAAAAACAACATCAGTGTACTTAATGGCGAATTACGATACTGAAATGTTTGGTAAATTCATTCGCGGTAACTTTGGTCTTCGTATTGTAGACACAGAAGTAACTTCGATTGGCTTTAGAAATAGCTTTGACGTAGTAACAAGCGACACAGGTGTACTTTCTCTGGTTGAATCTGATAATGGTTCATTGGATAAAATAAAAAGCGGTGGTGACTACACGAAGTATTTACCAAGTTTTAACCTAGTTATTGACTACAGTGAAGATATTTTATTCCGTGCAGGTATATACCGTGGTATGTCACGCGCAGATCCATCTGATTTAGGTTACAGCCGTACATTCCAAGAAGATACAGAAGGTACAGCAACATCAATTAGCGATTTATTAGTGGGTGTAAATGGTTCTGGTAACCCGGACACTCAACCGCTTATGTCGTGGAACTACGATGCTGCGTTTGAATGGTACCCTAACGAAGATTCAATCTTAGCGTTAAGCTTATACTACAAACAGTTCAACGGTGGTTTTCAACAACAAACAGTAATTGAAGATTTTACTGTTGCCGGTGAAACTGTTTCATTACCAATTACTAACTCTGTTACATCAGATGAAGACAGTGAAATATTAGGTCTTGAAGCCTCATTTTCTTACCGCTGGGATAACGGCATCGGTATGAAATTTGGTTACAACTATGCAGACACTGATTTTGAGTTCCAAGATAGCTTATACGGCGATACGTTTGAGACTGACGTAGATGGTAATACTACACAGTTAACTGACGGTATTATTGAGTCGGCTTCAGTACCTGGTTTCTCAAAGCATGTATTTAGCAGTCAGCTGTACTACCAAATTGGTGGATTTGATACTGCTGTTATTTACAAATATCGTAGTGAGTATTTCCAACCATATACTACAAATGGTACTCGACTTCGTTATGTTGATGGCGTAGGTGTGTGGGAAATGCGCGCATCATACAAAATTGATGAGCACTTTAGAGTTAAAGCAGAAGCAATTAACTTGTTCAGTGCACCTAAATCACAAGACTTCTTTGTTGAAGGTAACTTAGGTGAAGTGAATGACTACGGCCCACGTTTATTCTTAGGTTTGAGCTACAAGCTATAATAATAGTTAAACATTAAATCACATTAAAAAGGCGGTTTTACCGCCTTTTTTGATCCTCAAATTCTTCAATTTTATATTTTCGATAACATCAACAAACAGTACTTAAAAACTCACTCCTAAATTACGCTACTTGACTAAAAACAATTAAATTGGTTAACCAATAATGCTGTTTATTCAGCACGCCCAACATCATCGGTTTCTCCTGCCTAAATTATTTCATTTTTAAAACGATAACTATTCTAACCTTTGTTATTGACAGCCCTATTTCTAATAGAATTTAAAAACCATAAATAACATCAACTTAAAATGTAAGTTTTGCTTTTAACTTGAAATTTAGTTAGGTTTTTCTATTTTGGTAATAACATATTGCATAATATTTGATCTAAATTCATTACCAAAAGGTTGACCTTTGTAGGTGTGGGTGTAAATATAAAGTTAAGGGTTTGTAATAATTAAGGGCTTTTAATAAAAACAATAAAGTAGCTGGTTAAACATAGCATTTCACACACACAGGAAAAAAACTATGAGTCACAAGTTATCTAAAATTACACTGGCAGTTATATCGGCAACCGCACTTGGTATGTCTTTGTCTACACAGGCGCAAGAAGCTCCAAAAAAAGCTGCAGACGATCTTGAGGTTATTGAGGTTTCAGGCATTCGACAATCGCTTACAAATGCGCTTGCACAAAAGCGTTCAGCAGATAGCCTTGTTGAGATTATTGAGGCTGTCGATATTGGTAAGCTACCAGATCAAAACCTCGCAGAAGTACTTGAAAACGTAACAGGGATTCAAATTACTCGTGAAGCAGGGGTAGGTACGGGCGTTCAAATTCGTGGTACCAATGCTAATCGTACTGAAGTGAACGGCGTATCAACAGTTGGCTCAGGGTCTGGACGAAGTGGTATTAGTTTTGAAGATGTATCAGCTGCAATCATCTCCGGTGTAGAAGTAATTAAATCACCTGAAGCAAAAACAATCGAAGGCTCTGTGGGCGCAACAATAAACCTTAAAACAATTCGCCCGTTACAGTTAAATGAAACTCTAGGCTCAATTAGAGTTCAAGGTGAAGATAGTAGCTTATCAACAGATGGTGTTACTCCTAGGGTATCGGGTGCTTGGGGTGATAACTGGGAGCTTGATTCGGGCGGTAAGTTTGGTGTTGTATTTAGTGGTAGTTACAGTGAGCAAGATGTAACCGCATTTCGTCCTCGTGCTGATAGAGATAATTCGGTAGCCGCTGATAGTGGTGCTGCAAGTGCACAGTCGTTTGATTTTCTACCAGTACAATTTTTAATTCAAGATTACGATAATTACGAATACGAGACAAAAAACTTCGCAGGTACATTTGAATATGCACCAAACGATAATATGAAATTCTTTTTTGATGCAGTTGTTAACGATCAAGAGCGCCGCCAAGAAAGCTCAAGAGTACAAGCATCTGGCCTAAGTGATCTTAGAAATGTATCAATACCGAGTGAATTTGAAACAGTTAATTTTGGTTCACTGGACGGACAAAACCTAGGCAGCATACAAGCGGCCGTAAGAGGCGTAATTCCGGTTGAAGACGGTGGTGGCGATCCTAACTTGCGTTTTTCTAGCGATACTAATTCACGCATCACAAAAAGCAAAATATTTAGAATAGGGGGTGAATGGCAAGGCGATAGATTATTTGCAAGTGTTGAAGCCTCAACCTCTCGTTCTGATTCAACTACACCAAGCTTTAATACAACGCTTAATTTTATAAATCCAAATGTTGCTACTAATTCGTCAAATGAAAACGGGACTCCTTTTGAGTATGATCTTACAGGTGATGCACTTACGTTTGGGATTGCAACGGGGGAGGCAAACGCGCCAACAATGGCTCAATTACTCGACCCTGCAAATGTTGTTCTACGTGACGTAAACCAAGGGCAAGATGAGTCAGAAAATACAGAAGATGCGTTTCGTACAGATTTTACATATTACTTAGATGATGTAATAACGTCAGTCGATTTTGGTTACCGCTACAGTAAAACGAGTAGTGTGTCGGATCAAGTTCGCTCTAACGTTGGTTTAAGAAATATGGCTGATAGCCCAACGGGTGATTTATTTGCACAATTATTAACAGCGGGCCCAGATAACTTTAACGATGGTGATGGGCGAGCACTCTATATTCGTGATTTCTTACTTATAAACCCAGAGCTTGCATCTTCTGATCCACAAGCCGTATTAGCAGCGCTTAACCAAGCGATTGAAGCTAATAATGCAATAACGGGTTCTGATCGCGGTCCAATAAGTTCACCAACGTCTCAAGTAAATGCATTTTTTGATATTGAAGAAGAAACACATGCCTTATACGCACAAGCAAATTTTGAGTACGGCATGTTTCGCGGTAACTTTGGCCTACGTTATTTAGAGACTGAAGTTACATCGCTAGGTAACTCTGTTACTCAAGATGGAAGTGGCAACGAACTGGTTACTCAGCTAACGTCTAAAGGTGATTACGATTTCTTTTTACCTCGATTCAATTTAGCCGCGAATGTAAGTGAAGATGTGATTGTTCGTTTAGGTTGGTCAAAAGATATTAGACGCCCAGATTTTGATGACCTATCTACATCTGTTACGTTTGGCACCAGCCCTAATAGTGCCGTTTCAATTGGTAATTCAGGCTTAGCACCAGAAGAAGTAACCTCTTTCGATATATCCACAGATTGGTATTTTGCACCCGCTGCTTTGTTAAGTGTGGGGTACTTTCATAAAACACGTAGCGATTTGCACGTTACACAGCAAGTTGACCCATTTGAAGACCCAAGCACAGGCTTTCGCGATACAAATGGTCCAGAGTGTGAAGGCGGCGGCATATTTAATCCAATTGCAGATATAAACGTGTTCGGCCCAGATGCTGGCGTAGGGTTATGTGTTCCTACGCAAACTACTATTAATGATTCTGGTGAAACAACACAGCAAGGTATTGAGCTTGCAGCTCAATACGACTTATCAAGTTTTGAAAAAGAGCTAGGTTGGGCATCAGGTTTTGGTGTGGTTGCTAACTATACCTATCAAGAATTTTCTGGTGGTGAATCATTTGACACTGCAACGAGTCGTGCAAATGCTGTTTTTGCATTAACAACCGGTAACCCGGATGCAGACATAAGTGCTAAGCAATCACTAATTGATCTGTCAGAAAACGCATATAACATTACATTTTATTATGAGAAATACGGTCTATCTGCTCGAGCGCGTTACACGTGGCGCGAAGGGTACCGTTCAACTGACTTTGGCAGCACCTCAAGCTTCCCATGGGGTTTCCCTGTTGTTCAAGAAGACAGAGGGCAGCTTAATGCCAGCATAAGTTATGATGTGAACGATCAGCTAAATATTGGTATTGAAGCCGTTAACTTAACTGAATCAGAAGTTAGCCAGTCTTGTGTTAACGAAGGTGCTTTACTTTGTTTCCAAGGTATTACAGACCGCCGTATTACATTTGGCGCTAGCTATAGATTTTAAAAGTTATAGTTAAATCGAGTCTATAAGTGTGTGTATTTAAAGACGTTAAAAGCAAGCCATCTGGCTTAATGCCGATCAGTTAAGAAATATTTAACGATCCATTGACCGATCTTCTGGTTAGTTTATAAAGGCTTCTGAATTTATTCAGGAGCCTTTTATTTTGCAACTCACTACCGCACTTTCTCTAGCCAATAGCTACGCACCCAATTCAGAAGGCTTAGGTCAACTGAGTGATTTTTTATGCCCTGAGTTTATCAAACAATGCGCAGAAACCGCAGGTGTCGCGACGATAAGGAAAAGAAGGCTTCCTGTTGAGATGGCCGTTTGGACAGTCATTTGTATGTCGTTTTATCGTGAAGACCCACTGTGGAGTATTGTCAGTAAATTAGGGCTCGCTTTACCAGGTAAAAAAGAACTCGTTGCGCCCAGCGCGGTTGTACAGGCTAGGCAGCGGCTTGGGGCTGATGCCGTTAAACAGGTTTTTGAGCAAAGTCAGCAAATGTGGAATGCTGATGCGAACCATCCCACATGGTGCGGGCTATCACTACTGGGTGTTGATGGTGTCATTTGGCGCACACCGGATACTGCTGAAAATCAACATGCATTCTCCATGTGGAAAAATCAGTATGGTGACACGGCCTTCCCTCAGGTTCGCATGGTGTGTTTGATGGAGTTAACTAGTCATTTATTAATGGGGAGCGCCTTTGATAGTTGTCGTACTAGTGAAATGGTGTTGGCTGAAGACTTAATCGAGGCAACACCCGATAACTCACTGACGTTATTTGATAGAGGCTTCTATTCTCTAGGCTTACTCAATCGTTGGCATCATGCTGGGGTAAATAGGCATTGGCTTCAACCGATGAGAAAAGGCACGCAATATGAAATTGTTCGCTCTCTAGGTCGTCAAGACAAACTCATCAAGCTAAAAGCAACAGCACAAGCGAGAAAAAAGTTCGACGATTTACCAGAGAGCATTGAAGTTAGGCTAGTCACAAAAACGGTTAAGGGGAAAGAGGTGAATATACTCACTTCATTAACAGACCCAATGCGTTTCCCTAAGGCTGAAATTGTTGACCTCTATAGTGATCGGTGGGAAATTGAACTTGGTTATCGAGAAATGAAACAAACCTTACTGAATAGTCACTTTACGCTACGCAGCAAGAAACCTGAGATGATAGCGCAAGAATTATGGGGCGTAATGTTGAGCTATAACTTGCTCCGATACCAGATGGTGAAAATGGCGCAGAAAAAATCTGGGATATATGCAAAACACCTGAGTTTTACGACGTGTGCTATTAGTATTATTAACCTTATTCATACAATGTTTATAGAAAATGCAGGACGGATACCTAAATCAATAGAGCAATTACAAGCTCAAGTTGAATATCACATATTGCCGATAAAACGGGAGCGGGCGTATCCGAGGTGTGTGAAACCAAAACCCAGTAAATACCCCAATAAAAAAAGCCAGTCAGCTGTTAACTGACTGGCATTA
>NZ_AUTR01000060.1:0-23807 GCF_000497875.1 Pseudoalteromonas sp. S8-8 | reverse complement strand
ACTAAATAGCGAATTTTTTGCCTAGCTATCAACACGTTTTTCCATCCTCAAAATAGATCACTTAATTAAGCGAATTGGTATAAGTAATTAGAAGCTGCTACCCATTTTCTTCAGGCATAAAAAAAGCCGCATAAAATGCGGCTTTGGAGGTTTAGTCTCACTTCACTTTGGGCGTGTCTCCAAAACTTAGTGAATACGTTACCAAGGAACTGTTATGTATTATTTAAGCTATTGACTCTAACGCAATTTTAACCATTTCGTTAAACGTGCTTTGACGCTCATCAGCAGGTGTTGCTTCGCCAGTGATTACGTGGTCACTTACTGTAAATAATGCCATTGCGTTTGCGCCGTATTCAGCTGCAACGCCGTATAAACCTGCTGTTTCCATATCTACTGCTAGCATGCCTAACTTGTCTAAGTCTTTATAGAACGAGTCATCTGCTTGATAGAATGTGTCTGTCGTAAATACGTTACCTACTTTTGCTTTAATTCCTAGCTCTTTAGCAGCGTTTACGCCGTTTAAAAGTAGGTCAAAGTTAGCAATAGCAGCAAAATCGTAGCCACGTACGCGTGCACGGTTTACGTTTGAATCTGTGCTTGCACCTTGTGCAAAAATTACGTCACGAATTTTGATATCTGTGCCAATACCGCCACACGTACCAATACGTATAATATTTTTAACGCCAAAGCTTACAATTAGCTCACGTGCATAAATAGACATTGATGGAATGCCCATGCCTGAACCCATGATACTTACTGGCTTACCTTTGTAAGTACCAGTGAAACCG
The DNA here is from genome assembly GCF_000497875.1 of Pseudoalteromonas sp. S8-8. NCBI lineage: Bacteria > Pseudomonadati > Pseudomonadota > Gammaproteobacteria > Alteromonadales > Pseudoalteromonadaceae > Pseudoalteromonas > Pseudoalteromonas sp. S8-8. Next base: position 23,019 of record NZ_AUTR01000060.1, on the reverse strand, counting down.
TACATGTTACGAACGCCTGTAACTTGTACTGCATCATCTAAAAAGTTTTCAGCAATATATTGCGCACGTAGCGGATCGCCTGGCATTAATACTGTTTCGGCGAAATCACCAACGTTTGCACTGATATGCGGAGTACTCATTAATTGTTTTCCTTTTTATTTGGCATTTTTAGCTCATTTAAAAAGCTGTCGCCGTAATCAAGCGCAGATAAGCTAAACCACTGTGCCAGTGTTTGACCTATATCTGCAAAGCTGTTGCGTTCACCTAATGGTGTGTTACTCATACCTGGTTGGTATGCAATAACAGGTACGTATTCACGAGTGTGCTCAGAACCTGGAAAGGTTGGGTCACAGCCATGATCTGCAGTGATCATTAATACGTCATCTGCTTTTAACTGATTTAGTATAGTTGGTAAATAGTCATCAAATTCTTTTAATGCTTTTGCGTATCCTACTGGATTACGACGATGACCAAATTTTTCATCAAAATCAACTAGGTTAGTAAAGATTAAGCTACGATCTGGCGCACTTTCCATTACTTCACTGGTTTTTTCTAGCAAGTTCATAAGCCCAGGTGCTTTATGCTTTTGGGTTATGCCCTGATGCGCGTAAATATCTGAAATTTTACCAATACTAATTACTTCGCCGCCGTCTTTTGCTAGTACATCTAGCAATGTTGGTGCTGGCGGAAGTACTGAATAGTCACGACGATTACCCGTTCGAGCAAAGTCTTGGCTATTTGAACCCAAAAATGGCCGCGCAATCACTCGTCCTATGTTCATTTCATCAAGTAGCGCCCGTGCGATTTCGCAAACTTGATAAAGCTTCTCTAGGCCGAATGACTCTTCATGCGCGGCTATTTGAAACACGCTATCAGCTGAGGTGTAACAGATTGGTTTACCTGTTTTTACGTGCTCTTCACCTAGCTGTTCTAAAATGGTAGTTCCTGATGCATGGCAATTGCCTAAAATGCCTGGAATACCTGTACGAGCAATAAACTCGTCTATAAATTCTTGTGGGAAACTTGGCTGTGTTTTTGGGAAATATCCCCAATCAAATAACACAGGTACGCCTGCCATTTCCCAATGACCTGATGGCGTGTCTTTTCCGCTAGAGATTTCTTTAGCGTAACCCCATGCACCTTGAGGAGCTTGGCGGTCTGAAATTAAACACGGTTCGCCACCGGCAGCTTCACATGCATCCACTAACCCAAGTTTTGATAGGTTAGGAAGAGACAGTGCACTGCCTGTTTCGTCGTAATATGCTTTTAGTAAGTGAGCGAATGTATTAGCCCCAAGATCGCCGAATTTATCTGCATCTGGTGCTGCACCGATTCCTAGGCTATCTGCCATTAAAATAATTGCTCTTGCCATTTTGACCTCACTTTGATTCTAGGTGGTTACTTTATCCGCTGATCGAATTTTCCGTACAGGACAAAAGTCCTGTTTCATAAAACCTAAACATTATAAATTTGCACCCTTGAGCGAAGCAAAAGAGATTAATCGTGTCTTTTTTGCTATTGTGATCTACCAACAATATATCTTTCTGTGTGGATGAGAACTTTAGTGACACGAACTACTATTATAGCCATTGCAGGCGCATCAGCGTCGGGCAAATCTCTTTTTAGCCAAACAATTTACAATGAATTGGTTAATGAGCTTGAACCAGGCGCTATCGCCATTATTGAAGAAGATGCTTATTACAAGGATCAGTCGCATTTGCCGATGGCTCATCGTACGCAAACAAATTACGACCATCCAGATGCATTTGAACACGCATTAATGCTTGAGCATTTAACGCAACTTCGTTGTGGTAACTCAGTAGAAGTACCAACGTATGATTATGCACAGCACACGCGTAGCGCAACCACACGACGAGTGCCAGCTGCTAAAATACTCATTGTTGAAGGTATTTTACTATTGAGTGATAAAGCGCTTAATAAAGAATTTGATATTAAGGTGTTTATAGACACACCTTTAGATATTTGTTTAATGCGTCGTATGCAACGTGATATGGAGCAACGAGGCAGAACATTACAATCTGTTGTTGAGCAATATCAGGCAACTGTTAGACCGATGTTTTATCAATTCATTGAGCCTTCTAAGCATAACGCTGATTTAGTTGTGACTCGAGGCGGCATGAACCGCGTTGCGATTGATATAATAAAAAGTAAAATTAAATATTTACTACAAGAATAACAACGGGAAACATTTGTATGACAACATTTATGAGCTTAGTAGGCATGTGTGTGCTACTAAGCATTGCCTTTGCTGCGTCAACTAATCGCAAGGCAATTAATTTAAGAACCGTTGGTATAGCATTTGCGATGCAAATTGTTATAGGCGGTTTTGTTCTGTTTTTCGAAGCAGGAAAAAATGTGTTAACTAGCATGTCATCAGCCGTCTCGTCGGTTATTGGTTATGCTAATGATGGTATTGGGTTTTTATTTGGTCCACTCGCCTCACAAGACACATTAGGTTTTATTTTTGCAATTCAAGTTTTGCCAGTTATCGTGTTTTTCTCAGCGCTTGTTGCTGTGTTATATCACCTTGGCATTATGGATTGGATAATTAGGATTTTAGGCGGCGGTTTACAAAAATTATTGAAGACCTCTCGCACAGAATCGCTTTCAGCAACTGCAAATATTTTTGTAGGCCAAACTGAAGCACCGTTAATAGTTAAGCCATTTATAGCAACGATGACAAAGTCGGAATTGTTTGCAGTAATGGTAGGTGGCTTAGCCACTGTAGCAGGCTCTGTAATGGCCGGTTACGTAATTATTGGCGTAGATCTTAAGTATCTTATTGCTGCGAGCTTTATGGCTGCACCAGGTGGTTTCTTAATGGCCAAGATGATTGTGCCAGAAACTGAAACGCCTAGAGATAACTTAGCTGATTTAGATTTAGATGACGAAGATAAGCCTGTAAATGTAATTGATGCAGCTGCATCAGGTGCTGCAAACGGTATGCATTTAGCACTTAATGTAGGTGCAATGTTACTTGCTTTTGTAGCGCTAATTGCATTATTAAACGGTTTATTAGGCGGTATTGGCGGGTGGTTTGATTACCCAACATTAACGCTTCAAGAAATATTAGGTTATGTATTTGCTCCAGTTGCATGGTTACTAGGTGTGCCATGGGATGAAGCGATTATAGCCGGCAGCTTTATTGGTCAAAAGATAGTAGTGAACGAGTTTGTTGCTTACTTAGACTTTATAAATTATCGCGATACGTTAAGCGCGCACACACAAGCAATCGTTACTTTTGCTTTATGTGGGTTTGCTAACTTATCATCGATAGCCATTTTACTAGGTGGGTTAGGCGGTATGGCGCCTAGTCGGCGGAAGGATATCGCACGCTTAGGGCTCAGAGCAGTGTTAGCAGGATCTATGGCTAACCTTATGAGCGCAGCAATTGCTGGGTTTTTCCTCTCGCTAGCTTAGAAACTTATTGAGATGAACACCGGTGTTGCAAAACAAGAGGATAGCGCTTTAAGGGGTTAAAGCTCTATCTGACTTGAACGATACTTCACCAAGGGCCGCAAGGCCCTTTTATCGTTTTAGGCCTTAATTTTTAGCCTCAACTACTTCAAACCTCAAGCCACTTATCTATCTAGCCCCCTTTATAGTTATACATAACTCAAATAAACCAATATCTTAGTAACAAGTTCACATAAATAATTTTTGTGTTTTTCATATTTTCAGCCACACTTATTATTACTTAAGCTAACCGAATGACGATTCGCTATTGTGAAATATATTCTTTATTCTCTTTTTTTAATTTGTTCTGTGTATGTTCAAGCAAAGGAAGCCCTGCTTGTTGTTACAGAGTTAGCACCACCAAACCAAGTATTGATTAATGGCGAGGTAGCAGGTGAAGGTACTCAGTTTATTAGAGATATATTTGCTGAGGCTGATCTCACACCTAACATTCAAATGTATCCTTGGGCACGTGCTTATAAAATTGCAGATGAGTTAAAAAACACCTTTATATACAGCCTTGCACGCACTGTAGAGCGAGAAAATAAATTTTATTGGATTGGACCAGTTGGACGATTTGAGCTGGGCTTTATCGGCCTATCAGAGCGAAATGATCTTATTATAAATAATACTGAACAAGCAAAAGTGTATAAAATTGCAATGCAACGCAATGACTTTTCAACACAAACCCTCACGAAACTTGGCTTTGAAGTTGTTTTAACCTCTGATATTCAAAAATCATACTCTTTACTATTAGCTAAAAAAGTAGATTTAATTGTAGACGATCCTTTATTCATGCAGCAGATGAGTGATTATCTAAAGCTCAAACCAGCACACTTAAAGTTTATTTATAAAATAGATGAGCTAACAATTGATGCTTATTTAGCTGCAAATAAAAAAACAGATATGCATTTAATAGAAGCACTGCAAGCTGCATTTTTAAAAATAAAGCAAAAGAAAGGGCTGCCTTACGAAAGATAAATCATTGAAGATAAGTATGCTTATGGGCGACAAAATCATCTTTCATTTTTAACTTTTTATATTCTTCATAAAATTACTTTATGACATGCTCTGGTACTGATTTATTAAATGCAATGTAATTGCTCACAAGCTTAGGAAGAGGTAATTCTTGCACTTCACTGCGTCAGTTGCTTTATATCCAAAGAGTTCTAGCTATACTTTATTGTAACTTTTGAACCTAAATTAGATCTATTTTTCTTCTTAAAAACAAATCCATATATTGTTTTCGCCTCTAAACATTAGTAAGTTTTCGCCCGCTTTAAAACCAATTTTATTTACGCCTAGAGCTGAATTGTTTTTTCGGCGTAAAATTTAGACCGCATACTTAATGGAATTGGTATAACTTACTTATCAGCTTTGAGCTTATAAAAGAAAGTTTGACTCGCGCCAGCGGCCCAGCCCAATAAAATTGGTGGGTCACGTTCGATGTTTTTAATTATTGAAACAATGCCAAAGTAAGGGGCTTTTAAACTAAGTTATAAGCACGCTTCCAAGGAAGCAATTTAAACTCGCAGGTTATATTAATAGCTGTGCAAATATCTTTTACGATATCGAGAGTAATACCAACAAGCTGATCTTTGTCGTTTTGAATTTGTTGTTTTGAAATTATAAGGGAGAAATGTTCGGTATAAATTACAAGCTTAAACTCACTTGCATTAGCGCAATGACTTAGAAGAATAGAAAAACGAATATTAGGAGGGGCTAAATAATAGCAATATCATTTAGTTAATTTACATTGATAATGGGCGTTGCTTGGTTTGAGTCAAATTTCAGACACAAAAAAAGCGCCTTAAGCGCTTTTTTTTCATTTTACTTAAAAAGTAAAATTATACAGCTGTGATGTTATCAGCTTGTGGACCTTTTTGACCTTGTGAAAGAGTAAACTCTACACGTTGGCCTTCAGCTAAAGTTTTGAAACCTTCGCTTTTGATTGCTGAGAAATGTGCGAAAACGTCTGGGCCATTTTCTTGCTCGATGAAACCAAAACCTTTAGACTCGTTAAACCACTTAACTGTACCTGATACGATGTTAGACATTGTAATATCCTGAAATAAAAATAAAAATATGCTCATAAGAGCGGGTGTAGCAAAAAATGAGATGGTACTTTAAAAACTTCAGGACGGTACTACAAGTATTACTTATATCGAAATGGAGATTTATAGCTTACATGCTTTCTTTCTAGCTGCGGCCCACTATATAGAGTTTAAATAATATGTCAAGTACCTATCTATAATCAGAATAATAAACAACCAAAACTACTTTTAGTTGTTATTAAAATTCAAATTCTAATGCGAGCCTAAAACTATGGTTTTTTTCTGATTGGCTTATCTCAGTGATGAAACCCGCTTCCCATTTTAATTGCTTTTGCCCATCAAAGCGCTGTAAACCTATAAAGCCAGGCCCTATACCAATAAAGTCTTCACCTACGTAAACCTCTATAGAAGGCTGGAAAGCAGAGCGATATCGATAGCGATATTGTGCTCTAAACTCACTTTCCCATTCATTTTTAATGTCTTGCCCCCACTCGTACACTAAAAAGGCATTCATAGTTAAGCTTGTTTTACCAAACTCTTTTTCGATCACAAAACCCGAAGTTGCCTCATACACATCTTCGTTATGTTTTTTTTCAAGCTCAAATAACGCGCCCCAATCAGCCCATAATTTACCTTGTTCAATTAATTGCCAACGTAGCTCAAGCTCATAAGCTTCTAATCCAAAGTCGCCGTTGTCGTCTCGCTCACCAACTAAATAGCCTTCGAGTGCCATTGTATCGTTAATAGCACCACCGCCACCCAAACGCTGCGCTAGTATGTTGCCACTATCTGTTTGGTGCGACACTAATCGCCACTCAAATTCACGCTCAAAAGGCAAAACATAGGGGTGATATACCTTATCAACAACAATACCATCGGCCTTTGCTTGGATTGAGAATACCAACAAACAAAGAGCGGTAAAACTAAGCGCTAAATATAGGTTGAGTGCTTTCATACACGTTCCTTAGTTATTGAAGCCGAAATAACATAACAAAGTAATAAAAATAACACGCTGCTTGTACTATATATAAGTACACTCATTAAATCAGGAGTGGCCTCGTAACCAACAAGAGCACGCAGTACACGGCCGAGCTCAGAGTTTTCGTTTAACAAATCACGTAAATCCCACACTGTTGAGGTGTTTGTAATTAAATCTATTTGACTCGCTAAATCCAGTGCAACTAATAATTTAGCCGCGCTGTTAAAAGCAAGCAAAGTAAAAAGCGGATACATACCAAAACGGTGCTTAATTGCATTCATTAAAAAGTACAGCAATACGCTAAAACTTAAACAAATTCCAACACCTAATAAAGTGCCAATAAATAAGCTTTGCCCTGCATCATTATTTTGCCAAAAACTGGTGAGGTAAATAATATAGTGGCTTAAATAGAGCGTTATTGTGCTTATAACTGCGATATAAAATGCCGCTGACTTTTGCTTTAGTGCAAATACCAATACAGCAATAAATATAGTGATACATAGCCCTATTTGTGAGTACTCTAACCCTTGGTGTTCAAACCACTGGCTCACCCACGACGCACTTTGCATGTACAAAAACGACATTACCGCGCCTATTACTAAAGCAGACCCTATTTTTAAAGAGCTTTGTTTTTTAACTACTTGTAGTAGCACTAATAAAATAGCCACTGGTAGTAATTGATTAAGGCTCATGACTAAACTAGTTATTAGCATGCTGCGCCCCTTCATCGCTAACTATAACAACGCCCCTTGCTGTATTTGGCGAAAACTCACCAAAAAACTCGTAATGCCCTTTACTTAGCGGTCCTATATAAATAATACTTTTACGATTTGGGTAGAGTACTTTTTCTCTGTTTAGATCAAAGCTATCAAACTCTTCTGGTGTACTATCTTGGTTTTCTATCAATAGTTTTACTTTTTTATTTGCGGGAATAATTATTTGCGAGGGATAAAACAAATGATCTTTTAAAATAATAAGGTACTCTTTACTCGCCGCGTTAAACGACAAAAATAGCAAACAACAAAGACATTGATTAAATAAACGTTTAGTCACTTTTTACTCCTGTAAAAGTAACCTTAACGGTTAGTCCGCCTAAAGGGCTATTCGCTAAATGAATACTTGCGCCATAAATAGCAATTATGTGTTGAACAATCGCCATACCTAAACCCGCACCTTGCTCGCCTGATGGATGTTGATCGCCACCCACGCGATAAAAGCGATTAAATATTCGGTCTTTTTGCTCTTCGGTCATGCCCGCACCAGAATCATCAATTTGCCAACTAAAGCCGTTATTACTTGACGCTAATTTAATTATAATTTGACCATTATCAGGTGTGTATTTTATGGCATTGCTAAGTAAATTAGCGATGAGTGTGGTTAATGTAAATTCATCACCATTAATTACAAAATCATCACCTTCGAGGCTAATCGTTTGATTTTTTCCGTCTATTTTGTCGTATTGCTCCGATACAACTTGCTGAGTAATCGCTAGCAATGACTGCTCGCTAAACTGCCTCTGCCATTGCTCAGGCTGAGTGCGCCCTAAAATTAGCATTTGTTCAACAATATTACTTAAGCGATTAATGCCTTGTGACATTGCTTGGAGTTCTTGATGGTTTTGCGAGTTGCTTTGCTTACTAGCTAAATTGTGTACATTAATTTTTAAGCTACTGAGCGGGGTACGTAATTCGTGAGCTGCATCTGAAGCAAAAAAGCGCTCTCGTAAGTAAGCGGTTTCTACTCGTTTAAATAAATCGTTTAAACGATTAATAACAGGTTTAATTTCTTCGTCGGTTACCTGCCAGTTAATTGGCGTAAAGTCGTTTGCTTGGCGAGTAGCCAACTGCTTAGATAGTCGGGTAAGAGGGGCTAATGCGTATTTAACAAAAAAACTTATAAAAATAGCAAGCAGAGGGACAGCCCATAACATAGGTAACATTGCAGATAAAATAACGGCTTCAGCTAATTCAAACCGCTTTGACATAGGCTCAGCAACGATGACTTTACGGGTATTTTTTCTCATCACAAACACTCGCATGCGCTGCCCTGCTACATTGGAAGTTTGAAAGCCCTCGCTAAAACTAATTTGGTTATTTGATAAACTCGATGAGCCACTAAGTAAACTATTATTTTGCCAAATTTGATACAACAACTGAGCACTATTATTGCTTACTTGTACTGCATTTGTGCTTAGTGCTAATGGTTGTTCAATTAAAACGCCAGCGACTATTTTAAGTTCATTATCAAGCAAGTTTTCGCCGTGGTGCATGCTTTTTTGATAGCCTTTTACTAATGCCAAAAAGCAAGTAAGCACCATCATTGAAAGTAAAATTAAGGTCAGACGTTTACGAATAGACATTTTCAACCCCGAAAGATAAACACACCCTAACGCTTACCAACCACGTAGCCAATGCCACGTAAGGTTTTAATAAAATCGCTAGGGAATTTTTTACGAAGATGATGAATATGCACCTCTATGGCATTAGAGCCAACTTCTTCACCCCATTGGTAAAGTTTGTTTTCGAGTTGTTGTTTTGATTGCACCCTTCCCTGATTTTCCATCAGCGCTTTTAAAAGCATGTATTCTTTACGCGGCAATGTAAGTGATTTCCCACTAACTGTCACCGTATGCGCTGAGCTGTCTATTACGACTTCTCCGTATTGTAACAAACTAGATTGAGTTTGATTAACACGTCGACTTGCTACACGTAGTCGAGCAAATAACTCAGCAGGATCAAACGGCTTCGCAAGGTAATCGTCAGCGCCCATGTCAAGCCCTTGGACTTTGTCATCAATACTGCCGCGAGCAGTTAAAATAACCACCGGAATAACTTTTTTTTGCGCTTTAATATGCTTTAAAACTTGCGAACCGTCGCCATCAGGTAATCCTAAATCGAGAATAACAAGCTCAATTTCACCACTAGAAAGGCACTCTAAGGCGTGTTTTACTGTGCCACTATGCTCTACGCTGTAGCCCTCTTGACGCAAAGAGCGAATAAGCCCTTGCGCCACTAAATGATCGTCCTCAACGAGTAATAAATGCATTATGTGTTTATCTTTTTAGTTTTTTATCTACTTTTACCAATAGCTGGCTTATTGCTTGTTGGCGATATTTATCTGCTTTTGCACGAGTATCACGAATGCCCGCGGCTTGTGCTACAAGTAGTCGTGCTTTAGCTTGTTTATAATCGCCTTCGTCATACAAGTATTCACCGTATAAGTAATTAGTATCAATGCCTTCGAGATTAAAAGCGAGCGCTTGTTTAAATAATTTTTCAGCTTTGTCGTCATCACCAAAACCAATTGGCCAACCAGGTACTTTACTGTAAAGCGTTGCAAGGCTTGCGTAAGCTGAGCCATTTAGTGCAGTGCCATCAATTGAGAGTGCATTTTCGAGTGACGTTTTTGCCTCTTTTGCTAAACCAAGTGCACCCAACCCGCCTTTTGCGCCTGCAAAACTGGCTAACACAATACCATTCCAAATATGTGTTTGTGCCGAGTTTGGGTAGTTTTTAACAAACAATGCACTTTGCTCACTTAGCTGTGTAAACGCATCTATTTGCGCATCATCTTCAAGTTCGTAGTTAGCAATTGCCCACTTTTGTTGAATAGAGGTTAAGTCTTGTGTTTCATCTGCGTGTACTGCGGTTGCAAATACAGTTGTTAGTACTAAATAAAATGCGAGTGTAAATTTATACATAATTTTGCCCTTGTGTGTTTGTTAACCTAAAAAACGTTTAATTTTAGGAAGTTGTTTTGCAATAGCGTTATCAACAACGCTTGGGAATGCGCCATTTATGCGTGCAAATAATTTTTCAGGAAAACCAATAAAACGCCTTGTTTGATTCGAATTTATAAGCACTAATAACTCTTGAGCAACTAATTCTGGTGAGTCCATTTTATTACCGAGTTCTTTATTCATTGCACGCGCTTTACTGCTATTAATGGATGTATCTGTTGCTCTAGGCGCTAAATAGGTCACTTTAACGCCTGAACCATTCAACTCACGTGATAATGCTTCTGTAAAACCACGTAAACCAAATTTACTGGCGCAATAAAGTGTTTGAAACGGGTAACCAATGCTGCCAAACGATGAGCCCACGTTAACAATGGTGCCTTTGGTATAGTGTAACTGCCCTAAAAATAGCTGGCATAATTTAATAGGCACCGACAAATTAGTAACGAGCATATTATCTATTTGCTCATTACTTGTGTGCTCTAAGCTTTGCATTGTATTTATACCGGCATTGTTAATAAGTAACTTAACGCCACCGAGTTGCTTGGCTTTTATTGCTAAGTTAATGCGTGTTGTATCGTCGGTTAAATCGCCAGCAAATATTTCACTGTCTGAGCATGCACTACTGAGCTCCTCAAGGGCTTGCGTATTTCGCCCTACAAGCAGTAACTTCCACCCTTTTGCATGTAGAGCTTTAGCAATAGCTTGCCCTATTCCGCCTGTTGCGCCGGTTAACACACATAAAGCGCTACTCATGCCAATTTACCTTGTGCACTTGCTTTAAAAAACGGTTCGTCATCGAGTCCACGAAATATATCGCCGTATAAACGATAAAAGCGCTTTGCACCATGTAGTATGGCTTGCTGATCCGCCTCATCTGTTATTTGGTTCATTAGGTTTTCAAAAAACTTTACATGCTCTATGTCAAGTGCGCCGTGAGAGGTTAAATAACTAAATGCTTTTTTAGGTAAGCCCACAGCATTTGCAATGTTTGAAGCCGCACCATCAGCAAGCGCTATAGAAGTGCCTTCAAGCACATGCACCATGCCAAAAAAGCTCAATGGATTTTTACGTGTAATGGAGTCGTACGCATACGACACCATCATTTCCGTAGCATATTGCGGCTGACTGCGACGAACTGTTTCTTTGTCAAAACCACAGGCTGCAATATCATTAAGTACCCACTCTTGATGACCTATCTCTTCTTCAATGTATTCTGCGACTGCTTCGCGCAGCCATTCTTGATTGTCGGTTAATCGTGCACCAACCGACATCATTAATGGCACTGTGTGTTTAACATGGTGGTATGCTTGCGCTAAAAACGAGGCGTATTCTTCAAGTGATGCTTCGCCTTTAAAAACACGCTGAATAATAGGCGCTGCAAGCAAGTAGTTTTGCTCTTGTTTAGTTTGCTCTTTGAGGGTGTTAAAAAAATCACTCATTAATTACTTCTCCAAGTCGGTAAAATTGATCAAACACAGCATGGTACTGCTTACTTATGGCATCTCGTTTTGGACGATTATTTGTGGTTAATAATCCTTGTTGCACACTTAATGGGGCAGTTAAACGATGCCATTTTTGAATTCGTGCATAGTCGGGTAGTTGTTTATTAATTGCGTTAATGTATTGCTCTAACACCGGGTTACTTAGCTTTGAATCGGCATAAATAATGGCGGTTAAAAAAGGTCGACCTTCACCAAACACAACCGCTTGTAAAATACCGCTTTGACTTAGTAATAGTGATTCAGGCCACTCGGCACTGATATTTCGCCCCATGCTGGTAATAATTAGGTTTTTTAGGCGGCCTTTAATAAATAAGGTATTTTGATGCTGATCGACCAGATCACCGGTTGCATACCACTGGTTTTTGTCGTGAGGTTGATGATTTAAGTAACCTAAAAACAAATCGCCTTTTATAAAAAGCTGGCCATTTTCAATTTTGGTTTGAATATGAGGTAACACAGAGCCTGCACTGTGAAGGTTATCGTTTGTGGGCGTATTTAAACTAACTACAGATGCCGCCTCAGAAAGCCCATAACCTTGGTATACCGGTAAATTTAAGCTACGCGCTTTGGTTAATAGCATTTCGCTGACAAGCGCACCACCTACTGCAATAAACTGTAACGAACTAGGCGGTTGCCACCCATCTTCTGCAAAAGCAACTAAGCATGCTAATAGTTCAGGCACTAAAATAAGCGTATTTGGCTTAACTTTATCAATAGCAGCTATAAGCTGTCCGGGTTGTTTTAATACAGTTCCAACAAATCCTAATTCATTTAACGGCATTAAATGCACTGTACCGCCACTTTTTAAGGGGGCATACACACCGGCTATATTTTCAAGCAATACAGCAAGCGGCAATAAACATAAATGAACAGGCTTTTTAATATTAATCTTATCGCACAGAGATTGAGCTACCTGCATTTGGCTCTTTGCAGATAAACACACGCCTTTTGGTTGCCCAGTCGATCCTGATGTAAACGTTACTTTTTGAGTTTCTGGAAAATAACTGACGGGTTTAACTACAACAATTTCGTAAATATATAACGTGTAAAACTCAAACATAGTAATCGATGCAGTCGGCTCCCCAAGTAAAGGGTTTAGCGTGTCGCTAATAAATAAATGTGCGCCGCATTGCGCTAGTACATATTGAGTTTGTTGTTCACTAAAAAAGTGAGCAATTGGCACAGCCACTTTATTAGAAACTGCAGTAGCGGCATCAATAACAAGCCAAGCTGGCGTATTATCGAGCTTATAAGCGACACATTTGCCGTTAAAGCTTTGTAGTATTTTTACTACTTTTTGTATTTGCTGGTTAAACTCATCACCGTTAATTTCAAGTGTTTGCTCTTTATTATGGGCAATAATTAATGGCGATACTGAATGTGTATTATAGTAATTCATACGTTCACCAATGCATTTACCAAAGAATTGATATTTGAGTGGTTTTGCTGCATCAAACTATAAAGCATTGGGGTATTTAGTACTTGTTGGTGAGCTTGCTCTAGGCTCACAATGCATACTGTTGGTTGGTTGGCGTAATAGCTGCCCCACTTTAATGGGTTCTCAACTACAAAACTGCTCGCAAGTGCAATTTCAGTACACGTAACACCAAGTAAGCGCAATAAAGCACGCACTTTGTTGGTTGCACAAAACACTAAATGTTTTGCCCCCACACTTTGCAGAGCTTCGTTAACAATAATAAAATGTGCAAGTGTTGCTCTTCGATTTGTAGAGCAGAGATTACCAAGTTCAAAAATTTTATTGCGAGAAATGCTCTCATCTAAAAAATCTTCAACGGGTGATGCTAAATATTGCTCAATAAACAATGGCGAAGTTGCTTGCCTTAGCCCTAACGTGCACTTTCCTTGCTCGGTAACGTATTGGCAAAGTAGTGGCATAAAAGAAGTAAGCTTAGCGTTATACGCAACTAAAAAACCTTCTTTCACTGTATTTTCGAGATTTTTTCGATGCACATCATCAATACGAGCACTAATAAACTGACTGTTATTTTGTGTTAAACCTAATGATGTAGAAGTGTGGGCTAATTGCATAAGCTCGCTCATTTAAACCTGTTTATATTTCAGGGTTTAAACTTAACGAGTGAAACTTAAAGAAAACTTAAGAAATTTAATTTAAATGAAAAAGCGTCTTAAGTGTTAAATCGCGAGGGCCTAGGCAGGCTAAATAGATCAGAATTCAACTAACTAACAAATTGCTATAACAAAACTTCTTTTTTAAAATTAAACTTAGGTTAATTATTACCCTAGCAGCTTTGTATTCATCACGTTAGTATAGTGTTCTACTTAAGTTACATAACGATAATTACATGAGCATAAAAACAAACGCGTTAATTTACTTTTTAGCTTTTTGCAGCGGCTTTTGCATAATGGGCATTGAGCTTTTAGGTGGGAGAATTCTTGCCCCCTTTTTTGGCAGTAGCGTGCATATTTGGGGCAGTATAATTACTGTGTTTATGCTTAGTTTATCTTTTGGGTATTTACTTGGTGGTAAACTCAGCACTAAAAATGCATCCCTTACCAAATATGGTTTAATATTTTTAATTGCCAGCATTATGGTTGTTCCTATTACATTATTTTCGCAGCCTATAATGGAATTTATATTTACCCATATTGAAGATAGCCGCTACGGCTCGCTCTTAGCGTCAACTGCTTTATTTTTTATACCTACCGTTATTTTAGGCATGATCTCGCCCTACTCTGTGCGCTTACTGGTAACAGATAGCGATAAAAGCGGCCAAGTGGCTGGGCGTTTATACTTTGTAAGTACGCTTGGCAGTGCCCTGGGTACTATAATTACCTCTTTTTACTTTGTACTCGCGTTTGACGTAAATACAATTATTAGCGCCTTTGCTTTAACGCTTGGGTCACTGGGTTTAGTAGCGATTGCTATTAATACCTTGGCTAATAATAAGGGGCTTGCTCATGCTTAAATATTTGCTACTGCCATTAATTGTATTGTCAGGTTCTGCGTTTAGTAAGGTTATTCATGAAGAACGCTCGCTTTATCGCAATATTATTGTTGAAGAAACGAGCGACTTACGTTGCCTTAAATTTAATACTAAAAGTAGCCAAACAAGCCAAAGTTGCATGTATAAAAGCAATCCCGACAAACTTGTTTTTAATTACACAAAATTGACGTTTGCGAGTCTTTTAGTAGCCGACAACCCTAAAAGTGTACTTATTATAGGATTGGGTGGCGGTACGCTTTCTAACGTTATTCATGAGCTATACCCCACTGCAAAAATTCATAATGTTGAAATAGATCCTGCAGTAACTAAAGTTGCACGCGATTACTTTAACTTTATAGAAAACGACTTAGTGACATCAAGCGTGCAAGATGGCCGTATTTTTATAAAGCGCGCCGCTATTAAAAAGCAAAAGTACGATTGGATTATTTTGGATGCGTTTAACGGTGACTATATTCCGGAGCATTTGCTCACTAAAGAGTTTTTTGAAGAAGTACAAAGCGTATTAGCCGATGGTGGCGTTATTGCCGCAAATACGTTTTCAAGTAGTAAACTTTATGAGCATGAGTCGGCAACTTACCACGCTGTATTTGGCGACTTTATAAATGTAAGCCGCGAAAATCGCAGCAACCGTATTATTTTAGCGGGGCTTAAATCAATACCGAGCGAAGCGCAAATTAACACGCGTGTTAATGCTCTCGCCCCTAAATTAGTAAAATACGGTGTAGATATAAAAGCGATTAGCCAGCTTATGCACTTTACTAAAGACGGCCAAGATTGGCCTGCAGATACAAAAGTACTTACCGATCAATACTCCCCAGCTAATTTACTTAACTTTTAAAATCCCCTAAACCTCACCATTTTTTACAGGTGAGGTTTAGCAAATATTTTGCCACTTCCCGCACCTACGCATATTTACTTAGCAAGCTAAGTAATGATAAAATAGTTAGCTTGCTAACTATGTTGGGATGGCTATGCCTACACAAAAACCTTTTCACGAGACGCTCGATTTAACAGTTATCGGTAATATGGGCCGAGTTCATCGCTTATGCCGCGAAGCAGTAACCATTGCTGTTGAGCCTTTGGGACTTACTCAGTCGCGCTGGACTGCACTAATGCATATAAATATGCGTGGTGAGGGACTAACACAACTTGAACTTGCTAATAGCTTAGGGATAGAAATGCCTTCACTGACTCGCACGCTTAAGCAATTAGAGGAGCAATCGTTAATCGTTCGCCGTGTAGACAAACATGATAAACGCAGTAAAAGACTCTATTTTACTGAGCAAAGTGATGCCATTTTACACTCATTGCAAGAGACCATTTCCGATATAAAAAATCAGTTATACAGCGGTTTATCTGTTGAGCAGCTAGATGCCATTGCATTTGGTTTGATCAAAATAGAGCAAAACGCCCTTAAATGTATTCAAGTTAATAAGTAAGGCTAAAAATGACACCGGATCAAAAGTTTGCACGCTATGTAAGGTTTTCTCTCATAGGGTTTATCTTAGTATTTATTTACTATTTAGTGGCCGATATGGTTTTGCCTGTGACACCACAGGCACGTGTATACCACCCTGTTGTGCAAATATCACCGCAAATTAGTGGCCGAGTCACTAGTGTGCAAGTTAATAATAACCAATCAGTTAAAGCGGGCGATATATTATTTAGTATCGATGAAGGCCCATATAATTTAGCCAAAGAGCAAGCTCAACTCGCGCTTGATGATGCCAAATTACAAAACAAGCGTCTTGATACCAATGTTAAAGCCCTTGAAGCACAAATTAGTGCTGCAAATGCTAAGCAGCATGAGCAAAAGCTATTAAAAAGCAGAGGCGAAAAACTCTATACTCAAAAGTCTATATCGGAGCAAGAGCTTGAAAGCATTCGTGCTAACTTTGAGGCCAGTAAAGCAAATGTTGCGGCCCTAGAAGCGCAGTTAGCTGAAGCGGTTTTAGCTAGAGGTGACTCAGGTAATAAAAACTTAGCTATGCGTCATGCTGCTAACCAGTTAGCGCAAGCTGAGTTAAATTTATCCTACACGCAAGTACGTGCACTAAGTGACGGCGTAGTTGCTAACTTACAATTATTAGACGGCGCGTACGCTGTTGCAGGTAGCCCATTATTAGCTATTGTCGCTAAAAAAGCCGACTTAGTTGCCGACTTTAGAGAAAAGTCACTCTCAAATATGAAGCAAGGCACTCAAGCGCGCGTCGTATTTGATAGCCGCCCAGGTGAAGTTTACGACGCAATACTAGAAACATTTGAAGCAGGTGTTAGCAACGGTCAACTTAGTGCAAATGGTTTACTAAGTACAACAGAAACCAGCAATCGTTGGGTACGTGACGCACAGCGTCAACGCATTCATTTAAAGCTCGTAAATCATCAAGACTTAATAGCGAACATGCCAAGCGGGTCACGTGCAACAGTACAATTATTACCCGAATCGACAATTGGGCAATGGTTTGGCTCTGCACAAATTAGATTTATTAGCTGGTTACACTACATTTATTAATGGAGGCTTTATGACTCAAATTGTTAGCCAAGGCCCACAATTAGACTCTAATGGCCTTCGCCAAGCACTACGCATTGCAGGTGGATGCACCCTTGGCTTTACTATTAGTAAATTAATGAACTGGCCAAATGGTATATTTTTTACCGTTTATCCTATGTTGATATTGGGCATGGTACCTACGTTAAGTCGTGGGCTTATAAATCAATTTATAGCATCTGCTGCATTTAGCGCGCTTATAGTGCTGATAATGCAGGGATTATTTTCTCACTTGCCAGTCGTTATGACATTGTTAGTGTTTGGTGTTTTCTGCTTTTTATTTCACCAAATGAGTAGCGGCAGCGCCTTTTTATTTGGCGCTTTAGGCGTGATCAGCCTTTCTATTCAGCTACATTTTTCGAGCTATGTTGATGAAGGAAGTAGTATTTATCCGTTAATTTTAACTAATGGTTTGGCTATATTTTTAACCGTTGTTATTGGAGCATTAATGCATGGCCTATTTCCTGATGTAACCGCAAGGCCCGGGCGAGTAATGCCAGCTAAAGCAAAAGAAAGTATTCGCCATGAGGTATTGTTATGCTCAACCGTGGCTACGCTCTCTTTTGTGGTTTTTCAGGTTCTTGATTTACAAGACTCAATATCTGCGCAGGCAGCTTCTGTGCTTATTTTGTTTTCATTGTGCTGGAAAGCCGCAGGTATGGCTGGTTGGCAGCGAGCAATTGGAACGCTTATAGGGTGTAATGCAGCGTTACTATCGCAACTATTTTTGTATAGTCACTCTGATTTTTTACTTTTTCCGATGGCTATTTTATGGATACTTTCGTTTCTTTTTGCGCGTTTTCATATTTTAGGCGGAGGCATACCTGGTATTGGTTTTGGTGTGCTGACTACATTCGGTATTTTATTTGGGAACTCACTCGGGCCAGGCCAAGATCTTGTTTATAGCGCAATGTACCGGTTTAGCTCGGTATCGGTGGCTATAATATTAAGTTTGTGCGTTGTATATGTTATGCACCATATACTTAATCGGTTTAGTGTAACTCGCCATCATACTTTTGATTAGGTAAATCTTGTTTTATAAAACTAAAGGCTGCAATTGCAGCCTTTTTTATAAGCTTAGTTAAGCTATTTTAATGATATAAATAAACTATAATTTTGTTTTAAATACTCACCAGCGGCTCTTTGTACACAATAAAGCTTTTAGTCTTTTTGGGTGATAAGGAGCGTAAGCACACCTGCTATAATCCCCCAAAAGGCAGACCCCACTGAGAGCAATGTTAAGTTAGATGCAGTTACTAAAAAAGTAACAATTGCGGCCTCCGTATATTTAGTACTACTAAGGGCTTGCTGCAAACTATTAGCAATGGTGCCAAATAGCGCAATGCCCGCCAAAGCTAAAATAAGTGCCTGCGGTAAACTTGCTACCAACCCAACTAATGTAGCCGCGCACAGCGCCATTAAAATATAAAATGCGCCCGCCGCTATACTCGCCCAATAACGTTTATCATGATTTTCATCCGCTTCATCACTCATACAAATAGCAGCAGTAATAGCGGCTAAATTAATAGAATAAGCTCCAAACGGGGCGGTAAGCATATTTACAAAACCAGTCACATTAAGAGATGCAGATATAGGCGCTTTATATTTATGCGCTTTTAAAACAGCAATACCCGGTAGATTTTGCGAGGTCATGGTAACTATATAAAGTGGTAAACCTATGCTAATGCATGCTTGCAAGTGAAAAACGGGTTCAATATAAGCAAATTCGCTCATTTTCCAGTGCAGTGCGCTGGTATCAATATGGCCCATTTGCCAAGCGAGTAGTACACCTATAATAAGCACACTTAACATAGCAAAACGGGCAAAAAAGCGTTTACCAATAAAGTACATAACAACCATTAAGCCAATCACTAAAGGCATGTCGTTCATAAAATTAAACACATCGATACCAAAGGTAACAAGTACGCCGGCCAACATGGCGCACGCAAGCTCACTTGGAATACGGTTCATTATTTTTTCAAACCAGCCCGTCACCCCCGACAAAAAAACGAGCAATGCACTGAGCATAAACGCGCCAATAGCCTCGTTTAAGTTATACCCTTGTGCACTTGAAATCAGTAATGCAGCCCCCGTGGTAGACCACGCAATTAAAACAGGCACTTTGTAATAGTACGACAAACCTATTGACGTTGTGCCCATCACTAAACCAAGCATTAAAATCCAACTAGCTACTAAATCGGGCGTGCCTCCAAGGGTTATCACCACCTGATAAATCAATGCAATGGAACTCGAAAAACCAATAATTACAGCCACAAGCCCTGCTGTAATTCGGTTAAGCAACTGATCAGACACCTTCATAAATCCCTCGTAATGCCATTTATGCAGCACACAACATACGTGCCCGATAAATGCATTGCAATTAGCGATTAGTTTACAAAGAGTGAAAAAAATTCACTTTTTATTTTTCATTGTAATTAACGTCAAAAAGTCACTTTTAACCATTGTATTTAACTAAACAAACAAGTACCCACAAACGCGCCAAAGGCCGCATAAACCCTACAAAAAACCAATACTAAAAAGAGTGAAAAACATACCAAAAATAAATATCCTTATATTTTATAAGGAATTATGAAATTTAGAATTAATTCTTTTCGGTTACATTTATTATCTTGATCTAATCCATTTAATAATATAAAACGTAACAAACAGTTAACCAAAAACACTAAAAGAGAAACAAATGAAGAGATCTGTCGTCTTACTAATTGCTATACCATTATCGGCATTTGCAGTTTATGGGCTATTTTTTAATGCAGATGAAACGGGCGAACCTATCGCGCCTGTTGCTATTGATTTTGTTCCTATTGATTTACAAAAAACGCGCAATACACATCCCCCTGCACCTATTGATATGAGTAAAGATCCAATTACCGTTAAACCTATTGTTGCCCCTGACAACAGCTTACCGTTTGAAGAATTTGATGCCGTAAATCGCCTATCCGACAAAGCAAAGCAAGTGCTTATAAACGCAAAAGTTTTACCTACCGACTTACATAACGAAGCCTACATTGAGTTTGATTTAAATTCTTTACAGGCTTTAGAAACTGGCGAAAATTTTGATTTAGCTATTCCGCAAACAGCCGAAACATTCACCGCAGAAGTGACTAATGTGATTGAGTCTGAAAATGGCGATAAGAGCATATTTGGCAAAATAGTGGGTGTTGATGGCCGCATGCATAATACCGTTTTAACGGTAGGTAAAGATGCCGTATATGGTCAATTTACTGCGCCTTCTGGCAATTATGTATTCGAAAGTAAAGGTAAGTACGGATGGATTGCAGCAAAACGCGATTTATATAAAAGCCACATAGAGCATGATGTAACCGCACCAAAACCCAAATCAGATAAAAGCATCGATATATTTGCACCAAAAATTGATGGCTAACCAATAATCAAAATATAAAAAACAACTAAAGCCGCACTATAAGGCAACTTTAGTGTGTCTGCTTTTTATGAGCTCAACCAAGTTAAAAACAAGTTCCAACCACAACAAGAGTAAGGAAATACAATAATGAAAAAAGTAATCACAACAACCGCACTGGCTGCGGCATTATGTGCAGCAAGTGTTGCACAAGCAGAAACAATCGATATCGGTATTTTATATACCGACCAATCAGCTGCTGCAACTAGCAATATTGACACTAAAATAAATCAACTAATTGCTTTTAGTAATCAGGTATATAGCCAAAATGGCGTTGATATAACACTACGCTTAGCTGGCAAACAAAACTTAGGTGACTATGCAGTAACGCCGTCTGAGGATTGGTTAGATTCGGTTACAAATAGCAGCTACGTAGATGGTTTACGCAGCGATTGGAAAGCCGACATGATTGCCGTATTAGGTACTGGTCAAAGTGCTGGCAATGGGCTTATTTCATGTGGTTTAGCATGGGTTGGCCAAGGCACTAATGGCAATCTATACAGCTCAATGAGCAGCCGTATGTACTCAATCACTGCAATTGATTGTGGTGCAACTACATTTGTACACGAACTTGGTCATAACCAAGGTTTAGCGCATTCACGCAAACAAGGTGATACGTCTGGCGGTGTATATGTAGATGGCATGGGTCACGGCGTACAAAACGAGTTTGCAAGTATAATGGCTTACCCGCACGTTTACGGTAGCGCTACTCAGTACGATTACTTCTCTAACCCTGGCTGGAGCGTAAACGGTATTGCATTTGGTATCACAAACCAAGCGCATGCAATTCGCACAGTTACTGCTACAAAAACAAGTATTGCTAACTTTAAATAAGCTGCCCAATAAAAAAGTGGGCTAAATAGCCTAATGCCAGTCAGTTAACAGCTGACTGGCTTTTTTTATTGGGGTATTTACTGGGTTTTGGTTTCACACACCTCGGATACGCCCGCTCCCGTTTTATCGGCAATATGTGATATTCAACTTGAGCTTGTAATTGCTCTATTGATTTAGGTATCCGTCCTGCATTTTCTATAAACATTGTATGAATAAGGTTAATAATACTAATAGCACACGTCGTAAAACTCAGGTGTTTTGCATATATCCCAGATTTTTTCTGCGCCATTTTCACCATCTGGTATCGGAGCAAGTTATAGCTCAACATTACGCCCCATAATTCTTGCGCTATCATCTCAGGTTTCTTGCTGCGTAGCGTAAAGTGACTATTCAGTAAGGTTTGTTTCATTTCTCGATAACCAAGTTCAATTTCCCACCGATCACTATAGAGGTCAACAATTTCAGCCTTAGGGAAACGCATTGGGTCTGTTAATGAAGTGAGTATATTCACCTCTTTCCCCTTAACCGTTTTTGTGACTAGCCTAACTTCAATGCTCTCTGGTAAATCGTCGAACTTTTTTCTCGCTTGTGCTGTTGCTTTTAGCTTGATGAGTTTGTCTTGACGACCTAGAGAGCGAACAATTTCATATTGCGTGCCTTTTCTCATCGGTTGAAGCCAATGCCTATTTACCCCAGCATGATGCCAACGATTGAGTAAGCCTAGAGAATAGAAGCCTCTATCAAATAACGTCAGTGAGTTATCGGGTGTTGCCTCGATTAAGTCTTCAGCCAACACCATTTCACTAGTACGACAACTATCAAAGGCGCTCCCCATTAATAAATGACTAGTTAACTCCATCAAACACACCATGCGAACCTGAGGGAAGGCCGTGTCACCATACTGATTTTTCCACATGGAGAATGCATGTTGATTTTCAGCAGTATCCGGTGTGCGCCAAATGACACCATCAACACCCAGTAGTGATAGCCCGCACCATGTGGGATGGTTCGCATCAGCATTCCACATTTGCTGACTTTGCTCAAAAACCTGTTTAACGGCATCAGCCCCAAGCCGCTGCCTAGCCTGTACAACCGCGCTGGGCGCAACGAGTTCTTTTTTACCTGGTAAAGCGAGCCCTAATTTACTGACAATACTCCACAGTGGGTCTTCACGATAAAACGACATACAAATGACTGTCCAAACGGCCATCTCAACAGGAAGCCTTCTTTTCCTTATCGTCGCGACACCTGCGGTTTCTGCGCATTGTTTGATAAACTCAGGGCATAAAAAATCACTCAGTTGACCTAAGCCTTCTGAATTGGGTGCGTAGCTATTGGCTAGAGAAAGTGCGGTAGTGAGTTGCAAAATAAAAGGCTCCTGAATAAATTCAGAAGCCTTTATAAACTAACCAGAAGATCGGTCAATGGATCGTTAAATATTTCTTAACTGATCGGCATTA
>NZ_AUTR01000059.1:0-4178 GCF_000497875.1 Pseudoalteromonas sp. S8-8 | reverse complement strand
GCTACTTTCAAACACTTACGAGTGACCTTGATGAAGCTCTAACTGAAACACAAGCCGCACTCGACGACGCTGTATTTACCTCCCCTACTCAGCGCGTTGATGTGGCTCAGAGATTGTTTCAACTAGCGATTATGCGAGCTGTAGCGCATTATTCTTATGGTGCCTCTATTGATGAACTACGCCCTTTTGTACTCGCTATTTTACCTTATCGTGAACAGCTCACCTTGGTAGCTAATAACATTCCACAACCCCATCAGCTTTACCGTGTTGATTTTGAGCAACTTGGAGGCGCTGGCGATGCGTGTGGCTCTGCGAATATAAATCGCTATATTTATACGCTTTGGTGGCTGTCGTTACTCGTTGCCTGCGACGCGCCCACTGAGCATATTAGTAAAACGCTTGATGTCATTGGTGAACAAGGTAAAGATGCATTATTTGATGCTATTGCCGTAAAGCTCGGTGATTCACAACGCCCTATGGCAAAGACCCTCTATTACCCTGATGTTTACCAGTGTTTGTTTGACGCCTTTAGTCTTGATAAAAATACGCAAGCACAGAAGCTAAACCAGTTTATATCGCAATGGTATGCCCAACTTGATGATGCCGACTGGCACGGCAACCATGAATGTGATTGTGAATTTGAATATACTGATTATTATATTGGGTACTGGTGTTTAGAGCATGCGTTAGTGGCAAACTTACTTGGTATAACCAAAGTACAGCTTACGCCACATCCAATGCTAGCCAATGATTTAATACGTAATAAACATGAGCGCTAAGGACAGCCAATGCAACCTGATATAAAACACATCCCGCAACACCTAGGTCAGTATCTTTATCAACAAATTGATGCTCCGTGGCTTGAAGCACAGCTTATTTTAGATTGCGATAATAATGTGATTGAGTGCAAAGCTCACTTTATTAAAGCAGACGACGAAACACAGCATGCAATTGCTGTATCTGAAAATATAACAGCGTTGTTTAAAACGTTATTTGACCACGCAATTAAAAATGAAGTGGAAGATTGGCAGCGCGCTATTTTTACTACCACTCGTCAAGGTCAGTTCAACTTAAACTTTGAACGCGATAATAGCGATGAAGCCACTTTATTACTTTAAATGAGCAGCATAAGCATAGCGTTAAATTTATTTAAAACTTTATAAATTAATAACAATAATTGAACCTGAGCTGGATACATATTAAACTGTACGCCAATTTGTTTTTTAAACAAACGAAAGTCAAGGAAGACGAGTTAGGTACCCCAACTTATTAATACTCCTCCATGATATTTCGTGACATTTAACATTTATTATTTAAAATAATTTTACGGAGTACCTATGAAAAAATTAAGCGCACTTTTGGGTTTACTGTTATTAAGCGGTTGTTCTACACCTCCTCCAGCCCAAGAAACTGAGCAAGTAGTTTTAGAACCTATTGCAGAGATTAACGAAGTAGCTGCACCAATTTCATTAACAGTTATTACTAACCCTGCTGATGCTCGCGTTCGTATTATGAATATCAACCCTGTTTACAAAGCTGGTATTGAGCTTAAAGAAGGTAAATACGATATTGAAGTAAGCAAAGCAGGATACCTTACTTACAGAAAATGGGTTTCAGTTGATAAAAAAACAATACTAACTGTTGAACTCGATACAATGGAAGCAAGCCAATCGGCTCAATAAGCTTCTCAGTACGTTTTAGTTTATATGCCTTAGCCTGGTTAATTTAATAACTGGCCTAAGGCATATTAAATCCTTCATAAAGCCACAAATATCCTACTGCGAAATAACTACCAACATTAATTAAAATACATAACCACAACACAATAATAAAACGTCGCTTTTGCGATTTATGACGAAGTAATTGTTGAGCAAGTAATGCCCCCGGCCATCCTCCAAATAATGCAAGTAGTTGCAGTGTACGCTCTGGCGTGCGGTTTACTTTTGTATGTGAAGAACGCTTAGCTTGTCGCTTATCCCACGCGTACATTAAAAAAGTTATAGCACTTAATACACTTATATAACCAGGTACATATATTGGTATATAAACAGGTAAGTATTGCAGCGGGTAAGCTAACCAAATGGCAGCTAAATAAAGCAATGAGAACGTGATTAATATTTTCTTTATCAATTAATTATCACCTATACTGGGCTTATAAGAGCCTAACAACGAGAGCCAAATTATGACATATTTTAAATCGCTATTCTTAGCATTATGTTTATGCACATTTAGTAGCTTTGCTAATGAAACTGCCAGTAACCTTGATAAAGAGCTAGAAGTGTTTAAACCTTACTTAGGAACGTGGCAAGCAGACTTTAAAGTACCAGAAGGCGCTAAAAAAATACAAGATGTTGGCCGTTGGGAACGCGCTTTAAACGGTAAAGCTATTCGTACCATGCACTCGATTAACGAGGGTGAGTATGGCGGTGAGTCGATGATTTTTTATGATAGCAAAAAGAAGTCACTCGTATTTTATTATTTCACTACGGCAGGATTTTACACTAAAGGCACAATAACGGTATTAAGCCCTACTCAGTTTGTAGCCTATGAGGAAGTAACAGGCAGTAAAGAGGGAGTGACTAAGGTTAAATCTACTAGTGATTTAAAAGACGATAAGTTTATTGTATCGACCTCTTATCTTAAAAAGGGTGAATGGACTAAGCCCGAAAGCAGAAGTTATACACGCAGTACAAAAACGGTTAAATTTAAATAGCCGCGATTTATAAACACAAAAAAGGCAGCCTAGGCTTAATGCCAGTCAGTTAACAGCTGACTGGCTTTTTTTATTGGGGTATTTACTGGGTTTTGGTTTCACACACCTCGGATACGCCCGCTCCCGTTTTATCGGCAATATGTGATATTCAACTTGAGCTTGTAATTGCTCTATTGATTTAGGTATCCGTCCTGCATTTTCTATAAACATTGTATGAATAAGGTTAATAATACTAATAGCACACGTCGTAAAACTCAGGTGTTTTGCATATATCCCAGATTTTTTCTGCGCCATTTTCACCATCTGGTATCGGAGCAAGTTATAGCTCAACATTACGCCCCATAATTCTTGCGCTATCATCTCAGGTTTCTTGCTGCGTAGCGTAAAGTGACTATTCAGTAAGGTTTGTTTCATTTCTCGATAACCAAGTTCAATTTCCCACCGATCACTATAGAGGTCAACAATTTCAGCCTTAGGGAAACGCATTGGGTCTGTTAATGAAGTGAGTATATTCACCTCTTTCCCCTTAACCGTTTTTGTGACTAGCCTAACTTCAATGCTCTCTGGTAAATCGTCGAACTTTTTTCTCGCTTGTGCTGTTGCTTTTAGCTTGATGAGTTTGTCTTGACGACCTAGAGAGCGAACAATTTCATATTGCGTGCCTTTTCTCATCGGTTGAAGCCAATGCCTATTTACCCCAGCATGATGCCAACGATTGAGTAAGCCTAGAGAATAGAAGCCTCTATCAAATAACGTCAGTGAGTTATCGGGTGTTGCCTCGATTAAGTCTTCAGCCAACACCATTTCACTAGTACGACAACTATCAAAGGCGCTCCCCATTAATAAATGACTAGTTAACTCCATCAAACACACCATGCGAACCTGAGGGAAGGCCGTGTCACCATACTGATTTTTCCACATGGAGAATGCATGTTGATTTTCAGCAGTATCCGGTGTGCGCCAAATGACACCATCAACACCCAGTAGTGATAGCCCGCACCATGTGGGATGGTTCGCATCAGCATTCCACATTTGCTGACTTTGCTCAAAAACCTGTTTAACGGCATCAGCCCCAAGCCGCTGCCTAGCCTGTACAACCGCGCTGGGCGCAACGAGTTCTTTTTTACCTGGTAAAGCGAGCCCTAATTTACTGACAATACTCCACAGTGGGTCTTCACGATAAAACGACATACAAATGACTGTCCAAACGGCCATCTCAACAGGAAGCCTTCTTTTCCTTATCGTCGCGACACCTGCGGTTTCTGCGCATTGTTTGATAAACTCAGGGCATAAAAAATCACTCAGTTGACCTAAGCCTTCTGAATTGGGTGCGTAGCTATTGGCTAGAGAAAGTGCGGTAGTGAGTTGCAAAATAAAAGGCTCCTGAATAAATTCAGAAGCCTTTATAAACTAACCAGAAGATCGGTCAATGGATCGTTAAATATTTCTTAACTGATCGGCATTA